>NZ_JAJOHW010000078.1 GCF_021129195.1 Chromobacterium aquaticum
AACAGGTTCTTAGAGCCTGTTCATAGTCTGCCGCGCTGCGGCAATACAGCGTTGAAACCGTCTCCCTTGAAACCGTTTCCGGTCGCGGCGGCGGCTCCAAGCCCAGACGCACCAAACAAACGCGGGGCGATTCAGTTGACACCCCGCCACTGAACTGCCAACCTTCCGGCTTCCATTTTTTTGCTATTGCCCGCCATGAAAATCACCGCCAACACCGCCGTCACCCTGCGCATGAAAGTCACCGACAGCCAGGGCCTGGTTTACGACGATGGCAAAAAGCCCGTCTCCTACCTGCATGGCGATTACGACAACCTGTTCGCCAAGCTGGAAGCCGCGCTTGAAGGCCAGGAAGCCGGCTTTCAAACCACGCTGGAACTGGCGACCGAAGACACCTTCGGCGCGCGCGACGAAGCTCTGGTCACCACCATGCCCAAGGCCGACTTCCCGCCCGGCATCAAGGTAGGCGGACAGATCCAGCGCTTCGGCCCGGATGGCGAACCGCGCTACTACTTCGTCACCAAGATCAAAGGCCCCACCGTCTTGCTGGACGGCAACCACCCGCTGTGCGGCAAAGCCCTGCGTTTCGTGGTCAAAGTTGTCGACGTGCGCGCGGCAACCGCAGAGGAAATTGCTCACCAGCATGTGCATGGCGAGCACGGGCATCAGCACTGATACCACCCGCCCGATACACGCCAAACCCTCCCCAGCCGGGAGGGTTTTGTTTTGCCTGCATCCCATCGCCCAAGGCTTGGCGGCGGGCTGAAGGCAAACCGCGCTTCGTGATTTCGACGCGGTGGCCATGCTTGCTCGCCGCGCTTTCGCGCACCGGGCATCGCGAGTAGAGTCTGAGCAAACTAGCCAAGGGCTCATGCAAGTCCAGGTAGTCGGGGCAATTCAATCCACTCATTTAATAAGATGTGAGGAATGCAATGACAGTCTTGGCCGATAGGATTTGCAAGCTGGTTGCGGCGGCGCTGCTGCTCAGCATCGCCACGGCGGCATGGGCGGACGTTGTCCGCAAGGATGTGCCCCCGGCGGACACCGATGGCGGGATCGTGAAGAACAGCGGGCCGCACATTGTTTTCTCAGCGGAGAAGGGCGGACAGGCACCGCTGCTGGTTTTCCTGCCCGGAACCGGCGGCGAAACCACTCGCACCGTGGTGGGCGAACAGGCCTTCATCGACACCGCGCTGGCCCAGGGTTACCGCTTCATCATCCTGTCCTATATCGATACCCCGGCCGTTTCCCAGGTCTGCACCCGGCCGGTGCTGACAAGCAAGCCTGACTGCGCGGAGCAACTGCGCCGTAAGCGCGCCTTTGGAGAAAACACCACCACGCTGATCCAGGACCAGCCCAAGGACGCCATTGTTTATCGGCTGGCCGCCCTGCTGCGCTACCTGTCCAAGACCGACCCGCAAGGCCATTGGGAGCAATACCTGAACCAGCAAGCCATGAACTGGAGCAAGATCGTGCTGGCCGGCCAATCCCAAGGCGGCGGCATGGCCGCCTATATCGCCAAGCGCGTGGCCGTCCGAGGTGTGATCGACTTTTCCGGCGGCTGGGACATGCGCGCCAACCAGCGCATCGCCGCCTGGTATTCCTCCCCCGGCGCCACGCCGCCGGACAGGCTATTCGGCACCTATCACGTGCAGGAACGCTTTGCCGAGCTCATTCGCCTTTCCTACAACGCGATGCGCATCCCGCCAGACCACCAGTTCGCGCTGGACAAGCCGATCCGCCGGCCCAATGCCAATAATCCCGGACATGGCGAAGGCGCCAGCAATCCGGTGTACCAAGAGCTGTGGCGGGAGATGTTGGAGCGGTTTAAGCGGGAGTGAGGGTGTTGTTGTGAGGGGGTAGGGCGAGACATTGGAGGTAACGTTCCGCCTTGCTCCAATGCTTATTGCAGCCTGTTTCACTCCCTCAATCCTTACGGAAGCGCTTGTTGGAGGCCCTGCTAGCAGGGCCTGCTTTTGCTTGATCCGCCCTGTTTCGCTATTGCTGGTGCTTGTTTGGTGGGCCGAAGTTGCGGGGGTAAACCTAGTAGCAGTTGCTCGGAGTCGCGAAATTGGCCAGAGCTGTCAGTGGTCCGAACAAAGAAAGTGGCGGGTTCTGCTAGGAGGCTGACCATTGGTATTGATCACTAGCTACTTCCGTCAAGTTATTTAGGCTTCCGACCTATCAAGAACTCAGATCTCGCCAAGGGTAAAGGGTGCACTTGGCATAATAAATGCCATTTGTATTTGTTGTGATAAGATCAGCACCAACTTTGCCCTATAGAAATCTGCTAGTCGATAGCCTGGTGCCGATCATGAGTCAGAACAAGCGATACATCCCCCTGAACGCCGGCGAAAGTGCCGTATTGCCCGATGCCAACACCCTATTGCCACGCGACGAAGTGTACGAACCGCTGGCACAAATGATCATCGATGCCGTAAAAAAGGTGGAAGCGGCCAAAAATAAAACGCTGAATGAACTGCGTGAACACAATGCCATCTCGATAGATGGCGCGCGTGGCACCGGCAAGACCGCCGTGCTGGTCAACCTGAAAAGCTATCTGAAAGACCGGGACGTATTGAAGGATGTGCATATCCTCGACCCGGTAGATCCGACCCTGCTGGAAGATGGCGACTCTCTATTCCTGCACATCATCGTCGCGGCCGTGCTGCATGACAGAGATATCAAAGAGGCGCAAAAAAAAGATCCGGGCAAAGCCCGTAGCCTGAACCAGACGCTGGAGAAACTCGCTCAGTCGCTGGAATCGGTCGAAACGCAAAAAGACTGGCATGGCATGGACAAGGTGCGAGCCATGTACAGCAACAAGCAGTTGGCCGACTGTGTGCAAGATTTCTTCCGAAATGTATTGGAACTGCTTGGCAAAAAGCTGCTGGTTTTGCCGATTGACGACGTTGATACCGCGCTCAATCGTGCCTTTGAAAACCTCGAAATCGTGCGTCGCTATCTGGCCACACCTTATGTGCTCCCCATCGTTTGTGGTGACCGTAGCCTCTATGACGAAGTGACCTGGCGTGATTTTCATGGCCGTCTGATTGAGGACTCCAGCTATCGCCGTGAGGAGGCTTACGAAAGAGCAGTAGAGTTGGCTGCAGAATATCAGCGCAAAATCTTACCATTTCCGCGCCGACTGACCATGCCGGAAGTCAGTAGCTATTGGCAGCAGGTCGATATTTATTTACGTGATGGACACGCTGAGCTGATGCCCCTGCGCAACTTCATTGCCTGGCTAGAGATTTTTCTGGCTGGGCCAGTAAATGGGCTGGAAGGCAGCCGTTTGCTATTGCCGATACCATCTATTCGTGCTTTGTCCCAACTAGTCAGACATTTCAGTGGTTTCATTTCAGAATTGCCGGTGGCAGTTCGTGAGTCCAAGGAAGAACTGGAGGTGCAATACAACTGGCAAATGCCGTCGGTGCCTTTGGATAAAGCTGCGAGGTATAAAAGAAACCAGTTTGCTCAGAATCTGGCGGGCTACTTTTGCTTTGAGCCAAAGGCCGGTGCCGCATATCTGGTGTTGCTTGCCAAACTGTATTGGCAAAACTGGTCTGACGTTCACTCCTCAGCGCGGCGGCGCAGTTTTCTTGACACACCCTTGTTCCAACCGCTGGCGCATGCTGCGGCCAGCTTTGAGCTATTCGATAAGGTGGACGATCTTTCGATATGGCCGACATTATTGGCTGAACGTTTGCCTGAAGAATGGCTGGCCGGCATCAAGTCACAAAAAACCATCCTGCCATATCCTGTAGCGGAAATAGGGGTGAACTCAAGCAAGGGGTGGGGGTACGCAAAAAAAATCCAGCAGCTTGAAATTGGTGGTCTGGATGATAATAAAAAAAATAAGGCGAGTTTTCTGATTGCCTTGCTGGTGCAGCATAACTTCTACACCAATGCCAAGCAAACCATGCTGCTGAATATTGGCCGGATTTTTGAATTGCTTATTGCTAGTATTGCTGGGTCGCTATCAGTTGAAGATGTTCATGCCATTCTGGGTAGGGCTCCTTTCTTTTCTGCTGCAGCGTTGGCACCTACCAAAACAATATTGATTGATGCCAGTGCTGGCGAAGATGATGCTTCAGACGCTGACTTTGACGAGGGTCATGATTCAAGCGAATTGATTCTCGAACTATGTGAAGAAATTAATGCATGGCGTGCTGCTCATAATGTTGATCAGATCGACCTCTCTCCTTGGTTGGTTTACAAGGTGTTTAATAAGGTTTACAGCCAGGTGGCGAGTAGTGAAAAGGTGCCAAAAGGTATGAGAGATATAGGCAGAGCGCTGAATATGGTGGCCCATACTTTCTACGCGACCTGGTTTGCATTTGGTAGCTTTGAAAAGGGTGAGCTATTTGAATTGCCTAATGTGATAGCAACTACAAACATTAATCCGGAAAGGCTAAAGAATTACAAGGGAAATGATCAGTTTAATGTAAACGTAAAACCATTCTTGGATGCCTCAAAAGATGGAAATAGTATGCGTGTAGTTAGTTATGTGATGGCAGAGCATCCGCTGAAAAAATGGGTTGATAGCTTGATTGTATTGGAGTGGCCCATTGCAGATAATAAAAAAAGTGATGTAGATGCCACTTTGGTAAGAGAATTAAATAAAAATATGCCGAAAACTGCGAGGGAGTGGTTTATTTCAAAATTCAACCTGGCTCCTTCCACGCGTTTGATGCCTAATGTAATTCGTGCCGCACTCGAAGGATGTTCTGCATCTGAAGGGAGGGATCTTATCAAAGAGATGCAGAGGAGTTATAGTAATTCCCGAAATGAAGATACCGTCTTTAATATAAAGTGGGAAATTGAGCGGAAGTTCCCTGAGATAAAATAATGCTCCAGCGCACCCTGACAGAACATGCCGCCGAGTGTTTTTTCGGCGATGAAAGGTTGGCCACATGGCTGTGGCAGAACTTGCTGCAGCCTGCTGAAGCGTTGGAGTCTGATCGTTGGCACCGGCTGCAAGAACATTTCTACCATTTGGTGGTGGAGGGCGTGGAGGTGCGTTATCCGCGTGAACACCGGCTAACTGATGTGCGTCAGCTGATGGGACGCATCCTCGATGGTGATTTGCTGCTGACACCAGACCTGCCGTGGTTGGAGGAGCTTCAGCAGCGGTTATTGCAGCGCAATGGCGATTTACTGTGCTATCGCGAGGGCGAGGTGCAGGCTTATGTGCGCCTGGCTGTGGGGCTGGACCCGACGCTGCTGGCAGGTTGGCATTTGGCAGGCTGGATGAGGGAAATTCCACGCCCTGACGAGCATGACATCCGACGCGTGGTATCCGCCCAGACCGCTTTCTTCGCGCCGCCCGGCAATCCCGCACTGCCGTTTGCCGAGGGACATGTGCATTGGGGGGGGGTCTCGGCGGATAGTGCCATACTCGATGCCAAGCTCTTTCCTGACGATGGTAAGTTATTGTTTAAGTCACCGGAGCATCCTACTGAATGGCATCAAGAGCAGTGCCATATTTTGCTACCGTTGTTGCAACGTGCCCGTCGTTTGTTAGTTATGCTGATGGATCAAAGGCAAGATTGGACGAACGCTTCCTCGTCTTTTTTTGAACCGATGAATAATGCCGCTCACTGGCCAGATTGGTCTTTGTTAATAGATGGCCAACGTGAGGCCAATGTTGGTAGCGCTGATTGGCTTCTGGGCGAATTTTCCCGATTTATGAAGGGGAATGATTCAAATCGCTGGCTCTGGTTGTATATCTTTCTTTGTCGTCGTTATCGTGAATATGGCACTAGTGCGTACCAGCGCATGGCCATTTTATGTTTCTGGCAAACTGTAAACCAATTGCGTCGCAGTCTTATTATGGAAGGGCAAGGGCTAACACGCTTTGTTGAGCGCTATTTTCAATCGGCTTTCGTTCGAGGTGGAAAGCCTATTGATAAGGTTGGGCGCATTTTGGCAGGGATGAATGATGTGGCCGAAATCAAGGCGTCGCCATCTGCATTTGAAAAGAAATTTGCGAAAAAAATTGCAAAAGTACTGGTGGAAAAAACCAAGCTGAAATTGCCATCTCCGCCCTATATTTTTGGCGAGCATGAAATCCCATTGGATGGCAAGACCTTGGCCAGTATGCAGGCACTGGAACGCTGGCAATTCTGTGGCCATTTTTCGCGTTCTACACCGCACCAGCAAAATATGAGTCCCAAGCCGGATAGCAAGAAGCTGTGGCAAGAGGCTGAAACGCTGATGCGTGATTTGCAAGGTACATCCGGATGGAATGCGCCGGAGTTTCTGGGCGGCAAGCTGAACTCGCATTTCCATTTCCAGCCGGCCCGATGGTTTCGTGGCCTGGATGTAGCGGGTGATGAGAACGCACTGAAAATAGAGTGGTTTGCGCCGGTGTTGCGTTGGCTGCGCAGTGGCTTCAAGTCACTGCCGGATGGCGAGCGTGCCAGCACGGGGTTTCACCTGAGCATTCACTCCGGCGAGGATTATGCCCACCCAGCATCTGGCATGCGCCATATCGACGAGACGGTACGGTTTTGCGAGATGCGCGAGGGTGACCGGCTGGGGCATGCGCTGGCGTTGGGTATCGAGCCGAAACAGTGGGTGGCACGGCAGGGTGGGATGATGTTGCCGCTTGACGAGCATCTGGATAATCTGGTGTGGCTGTGGCATCACGCCAGTGTGCTGAGCGGAGTGCTACCGCAGGCGCAGCAGGTATTGCCCATATTTGAGCGGCGCATTGCGCGTTTTTGGCGCTTGTCGCGCTGGTGGCAGGTGCCGGATTTGATGGCAGACGATGACGTCGGCCATGATGAAAAAGGGGCGAGTGTGAGTCAGGCTGCCGGTTTCGAAGCTTCGCCTTTACACCACGCGACGGCGGACGATCTGTATCAGGCCTGGCGCTTGCGGCGCAATTGCCATTTCCGCCTGCGGTCTTTGAGTGGGGCCTGGCCGGTTGATTCAAAAGAGCTGTGCGCCTTGCCTGATTATGAAGAGCTGAGCGAGAGCCGCACGCCGGCGAGTCAACTGTATAAGGCACGGCATGATTGGCGACGGGCAGATGAAATCGCCTGCGACCAGGCTAGCGCGCAAGTGCAGCTGGACAGGGAAAAACGCAAGCATCTGGAACAGCTGGTGATCGTGCGCATGGGGGACGAGGCGGCGGCGCACGGCGGGTTTCACCCGAAGATTGGCCGCAAGCGTGATGAGGGCTTGTTGGAGGATGTGGATACTCCGGCCGAGCTGGATTTCATGCATGCGTTGCAAGACTGGCTGTTGACCGAGTATGACAAGCTGGGGTTGATTATCGAGGCGAATCCGACGTCCAATGTCTATATCGCGCGGCTGAAATCGCACGCCGAACATCCGATTTTCCGCTGGTATCCGCCTGACGAGTCAGCGCTGGCACACGGTGCTGCGGCCAACCTTTATGGTCTGCGCCGAGGTCCGGTGCGTGTACTGGTGAACACTGATGACCCCGGCATCATGCCGACCACGCTACGCACCGAGTTCTTGCTACTGCGCGAGGCCGCGCTTGAACGCAAGGTTGGCCGCACCGTGGCCGAACACTGGCTGGAGACCTTGCGCCAGTACGGTATCGAGCAGTTTCATCGCAATCATTTGCCAGTGTTCGAGCCGGCTTGAGGGGGAAATAATTGTCGTGAAATGACGTACGGTTTGTAAAGCAGAGCGGCCCCCGATTCTCTAGATGACTTAACGGCGGCAGTTGATACAAAAGCAGACATCGTGGAACTGGCTGTGACTGTCCGTTCCAGCCGACGACCCCCGCCCCCCATAACACCAAACCCCCGGCTCTCGCCGGGGGTCTCCCTTTACTTACTCTTCTTCAACACCCGTCGCTCCAGCAAGGAGCGCTCCACCTGCGCGTCCATCATCCGGTGCTGATGGTCGGTGTAGGCGTAGACATTCATCCGCTGTGCGCTGAGCGAGATCAGCCGCTCCAGATGGTTGAAGAAGCCCAGCCAGTAGCCGCTCTGCTCGGTGAGGCTGAAGTCGATGTCGCGGGCGATGCGGCTGAGCAGGCCTTGGCTCACATAGGCCGGGTTGTCCTTGAACCATTGCAGCAGGTGGGCGGCGCATTCCCGGCCATAGGCGTAGGCTTCGGCGCGGCTGGATGGCGTGGGCGGCATGTGCCAGTAGTAGGGGTAGGTGCGTCCGGGTAGGCGGATGACGAAGGGTAGTAGGATTTCCTGGCTTTGCAGGGCCGGGGTACGGTAGCGCCGTCGGCGCGGGAAGAGGGATTGCGGCATGTCGTTACTCCTGCGATGAAACAAGATTAACAAGCTGCCTATCCGATAGAGGATTTGGCAGGCGCGTGATGGGATTGGCATTACCGAGCCTCACGAACCCCGGCGAGCGCGTAGCGCTCTCCCACCATGCACCTGCCGTTAAAGCATGGCAAAGCGCAAGCATGCGCGTTGACGCGCATGCTTGGGTCGTGAGGCGTTTCGAGATGCCAATCTCGGTGCCGTGTTTTGCGGCACGCGGGGATTGTTGCCGACTATGCGGGCAGGGTCAAGGCGCGGTGGTCGCGTTTCAGCCGGCATGTGGAGCGGAACAAGCCGGCTGGGGGTGTTGGCGGCGGCGGGCTAGAATCGATAGTTCCATCTCAGACGGAGCTTGAACATGATTGTCAGAACATGGCATGGCTGTGTGCCGCGGCGGCATGAGGCGGGGTTTGCCGAACATTTGGAACAGACCGGCGTCCAGCACTCCAGAAGCATTGCCGGCAACCTGGGGGCTTTTGTCCGTCAGGAAGAGCAGGGGGAGTGGACGCATTTCTTTTTGGCCACTTACTGGGTGGATCTGGAGGCGGTCAAGGCGTTTGCCGGCGACAACTACCATATCGCCGTCACTTACCCGGACGATGAGCAGTTTGAGCTGTTGTCCGATCCTTATGTGTTTCAGCATGAAGTCAGCGAAATCGCCCCGTTGTAAGAGCCCGTTCAATGTCTGCTGCGCGCCGGCGCGGGCGATGTCGAAAAGGTCATCGATTTAATCGCTGTTCGCCTGCTCATCAGGGCGTGGCTGCTGTTGCGGCGTCATCACCGGCTCAGCCTGCCGGCGCTCAACCTCCTCCGCCTCGTGCTGAGGCGACGATGCCTCTTTGTTCTCTCTCTTGAACATATCGGGCGGGCTTGGCATCCGCATCAGTTGTTGCTGCATGCGCAAACTGTCCGTTATGGATTGGTGGATTTGCTTGAACGCCGGGTGAGAGGGGGAGAATGAGTCCGCGGAGACCGCCGCGCTGTATAGCGCTAGCGGCAGTAGAAGGGCATGGATACGCATCTTGTTCCTGACAAAGTATCTGGCCGCGGGGGACGCGGCGCTTGGCTGTATGGCTTGGCTGGCGCGCTTCCGCTGCGAGGAGGTGCGTGGCTGGACTGAAGAACGGCGGACGGAAGCGAACGCCTGAAAGATAGAGGATTCTATCTAACCATGACCAAAGGTCAAGCCCAGGGAAAATCCGCCGCCTGGCGCTGCGCGTGGGCGGGGGGCGTCGCGGGAGCGTGGGTTTACACAGGTGCGCGGATCAAGTCGCGGATGCCGGCTTCCACCGCTGCTGGGTAGTCGAAGCCGGCGCGGGCGGCCACTTCCCGTGCCACTTGGCTGTATAGCCGCAGCGTGGCGTGGAAGGCGCGTTCGGCGTCGGCGGCGTCGAAGCGGCCAAATACCTGATGCAGCGCTTGCCAGTGTTCCGGCTCGGCCCAGTGTTGCAGCCGGGTGCCGATATGCCAGCAGTCCGCCGCCGCGTCGGGGCGGCTGTGGGCGTGCCATTCCAGCATTTCCAGCAGCAGTTCCTTCATGGTCCAGTCCCGAAATTTGACGACGAACAGCTCGCCGCGCGCCAGGTATGTGGGGATGTGAAAGGCTTCGAACCAGAACTCTTCCACCCGCTCGCGGAATACTTCCGCCGTGGGCAGGGCCGGCGCGGCGGGGCGGCCTTGTGGCGCGGGCAGGCCTTGGGCCGCGCCGGTTTTGTCCAGCAGCACGCGGTAGCCGCGCTGGTACAGCGGGTCCAGCCCATGCTCGCGCATGGCTTGCAGCCGGGCGGGGCCGGCCAGGGTGAAGTCGATTTTGACGCCGTCGCCGTAGATGGCCAGGCGGGTGGGCCAGGCTTGGCCTTCGCCCAGGCGCAGCACGGTGAGCAGGGGGCCGATGTCGCGCAGCCAACTGTCGTCCGCGGCCAGCGCCTCCGGGTTCGGGCCGATGATTTCCAGGTCCAGATCGGAATGGATGTCGGCGCTGCCGTCATCGCGGGCAAAGGAGCCGGTGAGGATCAGCGCGTCCACGTCCGGGCGGCTGTGCGCCCAGGCGATGGCGCTGTCCAAGCGCTGGTTTTGCGGGGCAAAGCTCGACATGCGGGGCGCTTTCAGCGGGTGAAGGGTTTGGGTAGGCCGCCACCGGGTCGGGAAGTTCCGGCATGCCGGTTTGGCTTGCTTGGCGAGAAGAACAAACCCTGCTGAGTCGCGTCGGCGCGCCTTGTGATTTTTGTTAGCCGCTTTTAATGCAGATCGTGCCGGTACATGAACACCGGCAGCCGCCATTCGCGCCAGATGGCGGCCAGGCGGATGGTGAGGCCGACGGCGAAGCTGGCCAGCACGTTGAGATCATGCGGCACGCCCAGTTTGATCAGGCCCAGGTAGAGCAGGGCCACGGCGAAGGAGACGCTGGCGTACAGTTCCTGGCGGAACACCACCGGCACGCGGTTGCACAGCACGTCGCGCAGGATGCCGCCGGCAATGCCGGTGATCATGCCGGCCATCACCACCACCACCGGGTGGTAGCCCATGGATTGGGCCACGCCGCAGCCTATGATGGTGAAGGCGATCAGGCCCAGCGCGTCCAGCACCAGGAACACGCGGCTCAGGCGTTTCATATAGCGGGCCACCAGCACGGCGGCCAGGCCGCCGGCAATCACCAGGCCGACGTATTCCGGGTGCTGGGTCCAGCCTATCGGGTAGCGGCCCAGCACGATGTCGCGCACGGTGCCGCCGCCCAGGGCGGTGAGGAAGGCGATGACGGTAACGCCGAAGATGTCCATATTGCGGCGGCCGGCCGCGAGCGCGCCAGTCATCGCTTCCGCGGTGATGGCGATCAGGTAGATCAGGGTAAGCATGTAGTCGCAGTGGTCAAACAGGCTGGCGCCGAGATGCGCGGCGAAGCCGGGTGGGAAAAGAGGTTGGCAATGGGCGGGCCATGCCAGGTGGCGCACAGCCTGGGCAAGAGTTTCGAACACGGGTTTTCCTTGAGAGCTGGTGCACGATCTGCTGCGCTGCGACGATACGGCGTTGAAAACATCTTCGAAATGCTCATGTACCACTTGTACATTCCGCTTTCTCAGCTGTTTTCGCCTTGTCTCGTCCTTGCTCGCGAGATCGTGAGCACGTTCTGAGCATGGCCGACGGGCCGCGCTTGGGCGCGACGCTGCCGACATTGCCTCTCCCCTTGTCCTTTTACCTGAGAGTTAGATGACGGGCGCGGCCTGTGTGCGGGCCTTGCCGGATGTCACTTGCCCCTTCGGTGGGCGGCTAAGGGCCGGTCACGTAATCTGGCGAGCAGGCAGCGAAGCCAAGCGGTTTTGACGCGCTGTCGCTGAAGCGTAGCAGATGATGAACGGGCGCTTAGGGCCTCTCTCCAATCGGCTGATATCCATGGGCTGCGGTACTGTTGCCTGAGCGATTATGGGAGTTTGCGTCTTCGGCGGGGGCGTTAGCCCCTCTCTCCCGCAGCAGATAAGGATATTAGCGTTTGCTGTATTGTTCAGTCAACGACTGTACCGATGGGCGGCAGCAAAAATGTTGCAGTGCGCCATCGGGATGAAAAATGCCCGGACGGCGTTAACCGTCCGGGCATTTGGACGCTTGGCGGTGCTCAGTTGCCCGGTGTTTTGGGTTTGCTGGCGCCGTTGCCGGCGGCGGGTTTGCGTGTGGCCGGGGTTTTGGCGGCGGGCGCTTTGGCGGTTTTGACCGTGGCGGGCTTACCAGCCGCGGCTTTGCTGACCGCGGGCTTGGCCGCCGGAGCGGGTTTGGCGGCGGTGTCGGTCTTGGCCGTGGGTTTGGCTGGCGCTTTGACGGCTGCCTTGCGTGGCGCGGCGGCTTTCTTGGCGGGCGCGCTGGCCTTGGCAGTGGGAGTGGGGGCAGGGGCCGGAGCGGCCGCGGCTGTTGCCACAGGGGGCTCGGCGGGCGGCAGGATGGCCGGCGCCGGGGCGTGGACGTCCAGTTGCAGCATGTGGGCCACTTGGTCCAGCCGTTGTTGTTGTTCCGGGAGGATGTCGCCGCTGAGCGCCAGCAGTTCGCGCGCCAGTTGCCAGGCCTGACGGCGCAGGTGTTCTTGCGGCAGCAGCTTGGGCAGGCCGGCCAGCGCGCGGGCTTCGTCCAGCCGCACCAGGAAGACTTGCTTGCGGGCGATGTCTTTCAGCTGCATCAGGGTCATCGGGTATTCATGGCGGATGTCGCGCATGATGCGGCGGATGGCGTTGAACGGGCGCTCGTCTATAATGCCGCGGCCAATCGCCACGTAGATGAGCAGGCGCACGAAGCCATCGGCCAGGGTGCCGCTTTCGTAAGCGGGGTCCAGCACTTGGCGCTTGAGCTGCAGGCGTTCCTGTTTGTCCCAGCTGTCACAGCGGGCGGCGCGGGTTTCGCGCGCGGGCTGGACGCCCACGACGGAGGCGAGCCACGGCGATTCGTACACGGCCTTGAAGCAGTGTTCGGTGGCGGCGTCGCGCAGGTCGCGGTAGTGGTTGAGGCCTTGCTCCATCCAGCCGGACCACTGCTCCTGCAACTGCCACAGCGGGTTGTCCGCGCTCACCGGCTGGCGATGGGCGCGGATATGCTCGGCGGCGGGCTTGAGCCAGCTTAGCCAGGGGTTGAGCGGGGAGATCAGCGTGCGCTCCAGCCGCGCCGGGTTGAGCTGGCGCAGCAATTGGGCGCTGGCTTCGTTGCTGAGGGTTTGCAGCGCGGGGGAGACGAAGCGGTCGTAGAGGCCTTGGTTGATTTCGGAGACGCGGCGCACCACTTCGAAGGCGCGCTCGTCTTCGCGGCCGTCGTCCAGCGCCAGGATGTCGGCCACTTCGCGCGCTTCGAAACGGATGATGTAGCGGCCCTGGATGTATTCCTGGCCGGGGGTGTTGGGTGCCACGTCCTCAATGACGGCTTCGTAGAGGCCGGGGGCCAGCACGTCGATCAGGTCCAGCGCGCTGGCGAATTCGCTGTGTTCGCGGTTGGCGATGCCGGCGGAGACGAAGATGCCCAGGTGGCCCACTTTGTTGTGCAGGCAGTAGATGATGGTTTGTTCGTTGTCGCGGATGTCGTCGGCGCTGGCGTACAGGTCCGGTATCCAGTTCAGCGCTTGTTGCGGCGGGGTGATGTTGTCGCCCCAGGAGGCGAACACGATGATGGGGGAGCGGATGTTGCGCATGTCCACGCGGTGTTGGTCGCTGCTGACGATCTTGCCTTCCACCAGGTGGTTGCCCACGAACAGTTGCTGGGAGATCCATTCCATCTCCTGCTTGTTCAGCAGGTAGTGGCCGCCCCACCAGCGTTCGAAGCCCAGGTAGCGTTCGCGTTCGGTGTCCACCTTGGCGTACAGATTGTAGGGCTTCTTCCACAGGGTGTTGGCCGGGTCCAGTTTTTCGAAGTTGTTGACCAGATGGGCGCCGTCGAACTTGCCGTTGCCCAGATCGCCGGCCAGCGAGGCGGTCCAGGTGCCGCCCAGCATGCCGCCGGAGTAGCGCATCGGGTTTTTGCCGGCCACGCCGGCCCAGTAGGACAGTGGGGTGCCGGCCAGCAGGATGGGGCCGAACAGTTCCGGCGCGGCGGAGGCGAGCATGGCCAGCGCCCAGCCGCCCTGGCAGTTGCCGATGACGAAGGGCTTGCCGTCGCTGTCCGGGTGCAGTTCGTTGACCTTGCTGAGGAAGACGTATTCGGCGCGGCTGACGCTTTCTATGGTCTGGCTGGGCACCGGTTGCGGGAAGAACATGATGAAGTAGCAGGGGTGGCCCTGCTGCAGCGCGATGCCGATTTCGCTGTCCATCTTGAAGCCGCCGATGCCGGGGCCATGGCCGGCGCGCGGGTCTATCACCACGAAGGGGCGCAGCGCCGGATTGGTGGCCGGGCAGCCGGCCGGCGGCAGGATGGCGGTGAGCGCGTAGTTGGCCGGGTCCGGCAGGGTGCGGCCGTCCAGGATGATTTTGTAGTCGAACACCAGTACCGGCGGTTTGCCGCTTTGCACGTGCCGCAGGTAGTCGGCGCCGCGGTCATGCTGCACGTCCCAGTAGAGGATGGAACGCTCCCAGGCGTCGCGCCAGTAGCTGGCGACGGGGTTGGAGGAGAGGAGTTTTGACCAGACGGCTGTTTGCGACCACATACGGCACCTCTTTGCTTGGTATGACGGATAGCTGCCTACTCTACCTGGCTTTTGTTGCATTGCAATAGCTAGTGGTCGGAGCCCGGCGCGCGGAGGCGTCTAGCGTCGGTTGTTTGCAACAGGCCTGGCTGTCGGTTGAGGCCAGTTGGCTGCGACGAGTGGGAAAACCAGGCGAAGAATGCTAGAGACTGTAGAACCTGTTCATTAAGTCTGCTGCGCGTCGGCAGGATGGATAGAAATGGGCGTCGAAAACACTTTCGAAATGCTCATGTACCACGTGTACATTCCGCTTCTTCAGCCGTTTTCGCCTTGTCTTGCTCTAGCTCGCGTGACTTTGAACAGGCTCTATGACCCGCTAACAAAATCCGGGATCCTGCGTAGCGCCTCCTTGCCGTATTACTGGTACTGCCTGTGTCGGTGCGTTTTGGTTCAGATTATTTGTGAGGTGTTGTCAGCGGCTCTAAAGCCGCTTGTATTTGTTGCTGAAGATTTCCGCGCACACCTGTTGCACATCTTCGTATTGTTGAAATGGATCATGGATTCATGATGTTAATGTGAGAGTGAATGGTGGGAATGGCTGGGAGTGGGGTGTGAGGTAATTTCTCTTGTTTTTAAGGGGTGATTGAGATGTTAATTAATTTTAAGGCGGTTTTGGCTGGATTGATACTGTTTGGGAGTGAGGCGACTTTGAGCCATGCAAGCGAGAGTGCTGCTTTTAGCCCGGTGTCAGGCTTGGAGCCAGGAAGGCTGACGGTTATCTCTATTGATGAATTGCCGGCGGCGCTCAAGAAAAATTCAGAGGAGGATCTAAGGCGAGATGTAAAAAATCGATCGGCAACTGGTGAGGTGGCAGTTTATGAGAAAATTTCGGATGAAGCTATTTTATATGCAACGACCTACCAAAATAGATTGAGAACCTTGCAAGAAGCATCGGGCAATGCCAAGTCCAAGCTTGCTGACATTGGCGCTAGTAAGTTGAATGATTATCGTTTTGAGGGGGTAGTGCCCCAAGGGCCTAGTTTGCGTGGGCCATGGAGCAGTTTTGATCGAATATTCAGACGTCCGGACGGCACCTTGATTGTTTTGCACGAATGGGATTTCGTTGCGGATGGAGGAGGGGTGATGGCGGTTAAAGAACTCATGAATCTTAAAGTTCAGAATGTGCCGGCTCGATTTGTTGTTAAGAAATCGCCTTCCGGTAAAAAGGTTTCAGAGTTGACTTGGGTTAGCTCCAAAAAATATTACACCATTGCGGTGTGGGATGAGGTCGGCAATAGCCCGCAGCAGACTTACAATTTAGAGTGGTTGATGGCTTTGGTCGAACCGATCAAATAAATAAGCAGTCTAGAAAAACAATGCAGGGCCTTTTGATGGGTGTCGGGCGGGGTAATTGAGGTGTGGCTGTATTCTCGATTGTAGAATAATCAGGTGTTGAATCGCTGGAGCCAATCGCTAGACGGGGGCTTACGGTCCTTGTTGTACGCTTTAATTCAGGCTGAAGTGTGTGGTGTGTTCAGTGTTTACTACGACTTTCGAGTCATCGGCGCGCTCTATTCTGCGGCTATGCTGAGAGGCTTTAGCTGAGAATGGGGCGGAGCATCGGTTTGGACAACGATGGCCTGAGAGCTGACGATGATTTGGAACTGCAACCGCAATACTACCGGGACATGGCTGAGGAGCATGTGGAGAAGTTGCCAGCCTGGGGCTTGATATGACTTGATGTGACGGCTGACCCATTCGCCAGCCGCTCAGCTTGTGAGCAGGTAGACCGGGTGGTCCGGCGGGATCAGCTCGGTGGTGAGGAAGTCGATGAAGGCGCGCACCGCCGGCAGCAGGCCGCGGCGGGTGGGAAAGGCGGCGTGCAGAATGCCCCAGGGGATGTCGTAGTCCGGCAGCAGCCGCACCAGTTGGCCGGATTGCAGCGCTTCGTGGCAGACCAGCACCGGCAGCGCGGCCACGCCCAGGCCGGCGATGGCGGCGTCGCGCAGCACGACGAGGTCATCGGTCATCAGCCGGGGGCTGTCTATTTGTATGGTGTAGGCATGGCCGGCCTGGTCCAGCAGCGCCCATTGGCCGCGGCCGTCCGGGCGGCTCATGGTCAGCGCCGGCCAGCCGGCCATGTCGGCCGGGCTTTTGGGCGCCGGGCGTTCGGCCAGCAGCGCCGGGCTGGCCACCAGCGAGGTCTGGGTGGTGGCCAGCCGCCGCACCACCAGGTTGGCGCTGTCTTCTATCACGTTGCGCACGCGGATGGCGACGTCCACGCCTTCTTCTATCAGGTCCACGCGGCGGTTGCTGGAGTCCAGTTGCACGCGCAGCAGCGGATGACGGGCCATGAAGCGGGGCAGCGCCGGCGCCAGCAGGGTCTTGGACAGCAGTTCCGGGCAGCTGACCTTGATCAGTCCGCGCGGCTCGGCGCTGCTGCGGGCGATGGCTTCATCGGCGGCTTCGGCCTCCTCCAGCATGGCCTGGCAATGCTGGTAGTACTGTTGGCCGATTTCGGTCAAGGACAGCCGGCGGGTGGTTCTTTGCAGCAGGCGCACGCCCAGCCGCTGTTCCAGTTCCGCCACGCGGCGGGACAGCCGGGATTTGGGGATGCCCAGCACCCGGCCGGCGGCCATGAAACCGCCATGTTCAACCACTTTGGCGAAATACAGTAGATCGTTCAGGTCCTGCATGATTGTCTCACTGATGGAACAATGTTTCCGATTTTTACAGTCTAGTGCGGATTGGTTCGGAAAACTATCATGCAATCACTTTCCCCACCAAGACACGAAGGACCCGATCATGAAACTGTTGCATCTCGATTCCAGCATCCTCGCCGCTAATTCGGTTTCCCGCCAACTGAGCGCCGTTGTCGCCGACACCCTGCGTCAGCGCCACGCCAATGTGGAAACCTCTTACCGTGACCTGGCCAGCCAGCCCATCGCTCACCTGTCCGGCGAGATCATCGGCGCCAACTTCACCGCCGAGGCGGACTGGACCTCTACCCAACGCAGCGAAGCCGCGCTGAGCAATGAGCTGATTGAAGAATTCCTGGCGGCGGATGTGGTGGTGATCGGCGCGCCGATGTACAACTTCTCGATTCCGTCGCAGCTGAAAGCCTGGGTGGACCGCGTGGCCGCCACCGGCCGCACTTTCAAGTACACCGAGAACGGCCCAGTGGGCCTGGCCGGCGGCAAGAAGGTGATCGTGGTGTCCTCGCGCGGCGGCGTGTACAGCACCGAGCAGGGCCGGCTGATGGATTTCCAGGAGGATTACCTGAAGACGGTGATGGGTTTCCTGGGCGTGAGCGATGTGGCTTTCGTCCGCGCGGAAGCGGTGAATATGGGCGAGGACAAGCGCGCCACCGCCATTCACGCGGCTAAAGAGGCCATCGCCCAACTGGCGCTGTAATCCTCGGCACCGTCAATGGCGACAGCCGGCTCCTTGTGGGGCCGGCTGTTTTGCATGGGTGGGCGGAGTATGGGGCGCGATCAGGGCAGCCAGCAGGTGGAGGACAATTGGTCCAGGCCTTGTTGTTCGCGACGGAATTTCGCCTTGGGCGGGGTGTGGCTGTAGTCGACGGTGAGGATGAAGAGGCCGTCGAAGTCGTTCTTGTCCCATTTGGGTACCTGGCTGCCGCCGTTCTTGCCGCCGTATTGGTTCATGATATTGGTGGCCATCACTTGCAGCAGCTTGTGTTCCCAGGCGATGAAGACCAGCTTGCCGTGGTGCAGCGGGTCGATCAGTTGCTGTTGCAGGCCGTCTATCGCCGCGGTTTCAAAATTGGTGTTTACCGGCAGGCCCTGGGAGATGGCGGTGGGTTCTATGGTGGCCAGCGGCCGGATGTAGTTGAAGGTGCCGGCCGGGTCGCTGGCTTGGCTGGAGGTGGATGGCGCGTAGATCTGGTCCGGTTTGCCGAAGCGCTGCGGCAGCATCTTGGCCAGGGCCAGCGAGCGGTTGAACCCCTTGCAGTCGAGCTGACCGTAGCCGCCTTCCGGCTTTTCGCCGTGGCGCATCATGACCAGGGTTTGCACTTTGCCGGTGTCGTCGGCGGCATGGGCGGGGAAGGCTGCCAGCAGCGGCAGCAGCAGGGCGAGGCGGTTCAAGGATTTCATCGGGCGCTCCCGTGGTGAGGACAGCGCAGTGTCGCGCGCGTTGGCGTGCGGCGGCAAGCTGGACCTAGGGTCAGGGCTGCATGCGGGCCACGCTGTCGGGACTGAGGTATTTGCCTAGGATTTTGCGCAAGCTGCCGTCCTTGATCATTTGCTGCAACTGGGCTTGCCATTGCTCGGCCTGTTGCTGGCTGAAGTCGCTGTGGGCCAGCACCAGGCCGCCGGCCACGCGTTCCGAGGTGGGGAACAGGTCCAGCACCTCCACTTGGCCGGATAGGGCTGGGGAGTTGAGCCAGCGATCGTAGCTGAACGGGAGGGCGAAAGCGGCGGTGATGATGCGCTGGGACAGCATGGCGTAGAGATCGCGCTCGTCGTTGGCCATCACGACTTTACCGCGCTTGGCCAGCTGTTCCAGGAAGGCGTCCTGCTCCGGGCTGTGGCGGTAGCCGCGAATCACGCCCCATTTGACGGCCGGGTCGATCAATAGCTGGTCCAGCGTGCGCGGGTTTACGTGGTGGGATAGCAGGATCATGTTCTTGCTGTAAAAGTAGGGATAGATCCAGGCGTATTTTTGGCGGTCGGCGGTGGGAATGGTGGAGGTGGCCAGGTTCAACTGGCCGTGTTCCACCATTTTCAGCACGCGGATGCGCGGATAGGCTTCTTCCTGCACGATCTTGCAGCCCAGCCGGCGCGCCAGTTCGTGCACCAGGTCGACATCGTAGCCGCGCCCTTCCTCGTAGGCGCCGCCCAACAGGTAGTAGCCCACTTTCAGCCCCGCCGCCGGGCAGGCGGTTTCGCCCAGCGCCGCCGGCGTGGCCAGGATGCCGCCCAGCAGTGCCGCCCACAGACCTTTCATGCCATTCTCCCTTGCCGCGTCTGTTTAGCTATAGCCGGGTTTGGCGGTTTTTGCCGCGCGTGGGCGGATGGCGGGTGGCGCTTATTCCAGCATGCCGCGCACGCTGTCTTCGCTCAGGTATTTGCGCAGGATGCGGTGCAGGCTGCCGTCTTCGCGCATTTTGGCCAATTCATCGCGCCAGACGCGCATCTGGCGTTCGGTGAAGCCGCGGTGGGAGAGGACCAGGCCGTTTTCCAGGCTGCTGTCGCGAAACGGATCCATGACTTTGACTTTGAGCCTGGCGCGCGGTTGACCGTTGAGCCAGTGATCGTAGACCTGGGGCTGGGAGAAGGCGGCGGTAATGGAGCCGCTGCGCAGCATGGCCAGCAGGTCTTCTTCATTGGCGGCGCAGATCAGCTTGTCGTGCTTGGCCATTTGTTGCAGGAAGTGGTCTTGCAGCGGGCTGTTGCGGTAGCCGATGACGGCGCCCCATTTGAGCTTGGGATCGTTCAGCCATTGTTCCGGTGTCTTGCTCTGCACCGCGGGGTTGAGCAGGGTCATGTTGCGGTCGCGGGTGTAGGGCAGCACCCAGGCGTAGCGCAGCCGTTTGTGCAGCGGGATGGTGGAGGTGGCGAGGTTGAGCTTGCCGTGCTGTACCAGCAGCAGCACGCGCAGCCGCGGGTATTCGCGCTCTTCACGGATCTTGCAGTCCAGCCGGCGCGCTAGTTCGTGAACCAGGTCCACGTCGTAGCCCTTGCCGCCTTCATAGGCGGTGGCTGTCGGGTAATAACCCACCTTCAGCCCTTCCGCCGGACAGGCGGGCGCCGCGGCGCCCGCCATGGCCGTGGCGGCGTGCAGGCAGAGGAGGGCGGAGAGGCGCTTGATCATGTCACGGTCCTTGCTGGGCGGGGTGGAAACAAAACAGGCTGCCGGAAGGGCAGCCTGTCGGCGGCGCTGTAAACGCGGTTTACAGCTTGATCAGCGTGCTCTTCAACTCGGTGTATTTTTCCAGCGCATGCAGCGATTTGTCACGGCCGTTGCCGGACTGCTTGAAGCCGCCGAACGGGAAGTTCATGTCTCCGCCTTCATCATAGCAATTCACCCACACCGTGCCGGCGCGCAGGCGGCGCGACACTTGGTGCGCGGTGCTGAGGTTGGAGGTCCAGACCGCGGCGGCCAGGCCGTATTCGGTGTCGTTGGCGATGCGGATGGCTTCTTCAACGTCGTCGAAGGTGATCACCGACAGCACCGGGCCGAAGATTTCCTCGCGGCAGATGGTCAGGTCGGCGCTGGGGCAATCAAACGCGGTGGGTTCGATGAACAGGCCGGTGTCGGTATGGGCTGCTTTGCCGCCGAACAACTTCTTGGCACCCTCGCTATCGCCCTTGCCGATATAGGACAGCACTTTGTCGTACTGGATGCGGTCCACGATGGCGCCCATATTGGTGGCCGGGTCCAACGGGTCTTGCGGATAGTAGCGGGTGGCGGCGGCTTCCAGTTCCTGCAGGAAGCGCTGCTTGATGTCGCGATGCACCAGCACGCGGGAGCCGGCGGTGCAGACTTCGCCCATATTGTAGAAGATGCCGCCGGCGGCGGCGCGCGCCGCCTGGGCGAGGTCCGGGCAGTCCGGCAGGATGATGTTGGGCGATTTGCCGCCCAGTTCCAGCCAGACGCGCTTGAGGTTGGACTGCGCCGCGTAGCCGGCGATCAGCTTGCCCACGCCGGTGGAGCCGGTGAAGGCGACGCAGTCCACGTCCATGTGCAGCGCCAGCAGCTTGCCCACGTCGCCGGCGCCGGGCAGCACTTGGAACACGCCGTCGGGAATGCCGGCTTCCTTGGCCAGTGCGGCCAGGCGGATGGCGGTGAGCGGGGATTTTTCCGAGGGCTTGATGATGACCGGGTTGCCGGCGGCCAGCGCCGGGCCAAACTTCCAGCTAGCCATCATGATGGGGTAGTTCCACGGCACGATGGCGGCCACCACGCCTATGGCTTCGCGGGTGACCAGGCCCACCACCTTGGGATCCACCGGCGCCACTTCGCCGCCTATCTTGTCGATGGCCTCGGCGAACCATTCCACGCAGTAAGCGCTGCCGGGCAGGTCCACGCTGAGGGTGTCGCTGATGGGCTTGCCCACGTCCAGGGTTTCCAGCAGGGCCAATTCATCGCCGTGTTCGTAGATCAGCGCGGCGAAGCGCTTGAGAATGCGGCCGCGCTCGCGCGGGGCCAGGCCGGACCAGATGCCGGAGTCGAAGGCTCGACGCGCGGCGCTGACCGCGCGCTCCACGTCGGCTTCGCCGCACCAGGCCACGTCGGCCAGCTTCTCGCCATTGGCGGGGTTGTTGCAGACAAAACTTTTGCCGTCTTGCGCGGCGCAGTACTCGCCGGCGATGAAGGCGCGCCCTTCGATCTTCAGTTGAGCGGCGAATTGCTTCCATTCGGCATGCGTTCTAGCCATTTCTCTCTCCTTTGATGATCTGGCGCCGCCTGGCTGTGGCGGCACCGGTATCGCTTCACTCGGGTTTGACTACCATGCTGTCTGTCCTGGCGTTTGGAGCGGGGGCATTGGCTAAAGCTCCCCTGCCTGGCCTTATTGTCTGTTCGGGCTATTGCTGCGCCAGCGTTTTAGAACCTGTTTACGATCTGCTGCGCGTCGGCGATACCGAGTTGAAACCAAGCTCAGTGCTCATGTGCCACTTATACATTCCGCTTTTTCGCTCGTTTTCGCCTTGTCTCGCTCTTGCTCGCGAGACTTTGAACAGGTTCTTAGAAAGTCGGCGGCGAACTGGCGCTGACCACTTCACAAATTTCCGCGCCGGCATTGCGAAAACGGTGCGGCAGCCGGCTGTCGAAATAATAAGCATCGCCCGGGCCCAGGACCCGGCTCTCGTTGTTGACCGTGACTTCTATACTGCCCTTGATGATCACGCCGCCTTCCTGGCCGTCGTGCGTCAGCATGTCCGGCCCGGTGTCGGCGCCGGCCTCGTAGACCTCGCGCAGGATGGCGATGTCGCGCTTGTCGTGGGCGGTGCCCACCAGCAGCAGCCGAATCTGCTCATTGCCCAGATTGGGTAATTCGTGAGCCTGGTAGAACACGCGCGCCTGTTCCGGGTCGGAGTCGAAGGTGAAGAAATCCGCCAGCGTCATCGGCAGTCCCTCAAGCACTTTTTTCAGCGAGCTGACCGAGGGGCTGACCCGATTCTGTTCTATCAGCGAGATGGTGCCGTTAGTGACCCCGGCACGTTTGGCCAGTTCCCGTTGCGACAACCCGAAACGGTCCCTGACCATGCGTAATCTTGCGCCAACGTCCATGGATTCCTGCTCCATCAGTATGTTAATAATTTTAGACGCTTTATGATAATTATTTTGCACGGACTCTGCACTACTTGCTGCGACGCAAAATCGAATATCTTTGCATCGTTGGGGGTTTATAGTCAGAATCAGAAACAAGGAGCAAGCATATTGTGAATTTTCTTAAACGCTTGTGCGGCCCCGACAACAACAAATCAGTGAGGAGAGCGACATGCTGATCGGTGTTCCCAAGGAGATCAAGAACCACGAGTATCGTGTTGGCCTGACCCCGTCTGGAGTCCGGGAGTTAGTCGCCAACGCACACAAGGTTTTGGTCCAGACCCAGGCCGGCCTCGCCATCGGTTTCACCGATGAGCAGTATATCCAGGCCGGCGCTTCCATTGCCTCCAGCGCCGAGGAAACCTTCGAACGCAGCGACATGATCGTCAAGGTCAAAGAGCCGCAGCCGGTGGAATGCCGCATGCTGCGCCGTGACCAGATCCTGTTCACCTATCTGCACCTGGCGCCGGATCCGGAGCAGACCAAATTATTGCTGGAATCGGATGCCATTGCCATAGCATACGAAACCGTCACCGACGAGCGCGGCGGCCTGCCATTGCTGGCGCCGATGTCCGAGGTGGCTGGCCGCATGGCGATCCAGGCCGGCGCCCACGCGCTGGAGAAAGCCCAGGGCGGCCGCGGCGTGCTGCTGGGCGGCGTGCCCGGCGTGGCCCCGGCGCGGGTGGTGGTGATAGGCGGCGGAGTGGTGGGGCTGAACGCGGCGCGCATGGCCATGGGCGCCGGCGCCGAGGTCACCATCCTGGACAAATCGCTGCCGCGGCTGAAGGAAATCGACATGGTGTTCGGCGGCCGCATCAAGACGCTGGTGTCCAACTCCGCCAATATCGAAGATTGCCTGCGCGAGGCGGATCTGGTGATCGGCGCGGTGCTGATCCCCGGCGCGGCGGCGCCCAAGCTGGTGACGCGGCCGATGCTGAAGATCATGAAGCCCGGCGCGGTGCTGGTGGATGTGGCGATAGACCAGGGCGGCTGTTTCGAGACCAGCCGGCCCACCACGCACCAAGATCCCATTTACGTGGTGGACGGCATCGTCCACTACTGCGTGGCCAATATGCCCGGCGGCGTGGCGCGCACCTCTACCCAGGCGCTGACCAACGCCACGCTGCCGTACACGCTGGAACTGGCCAACAAGGGCTGGCGCCAGGCGCTGCTGGACAATGCCCATCTGCGCAACGGCCTCAATGTCTGCCGCGGGCGGCTGACTTACCCGGCGGTGGCGCAGGCGCTGGGCCTGCCTTTCATCGATCCCATCGAAGCCGTCAAGACGGCGTCGTAACCCGTTTCAAGGACCAGAAATGTTGCAAGCTATCATCGGCATACCCTGTGACATCAAGATGGTAGGCCTGTTGCCCTTCCACGCGGTGGGTGAAAAATACATCGCCGCGGCGGCCGGCGGCGCCGGCGGCGTGCCGGTCTTGCTGCCGGCGCTGGGCGACAAGACCGCGCTGCGGGAGGTGTTGGAGTTGGTGGACGGCGTGTTGCTGCCCGGTTCGCCGTCCAATGTCGAGCCGCATCATTACGGCGGCGCGCCCAGCCGGGCGGGAACCATGCATGACCCGATGCGCGACGCCACCACGCTGCCGTTGATCCAGCAAGTGCTGGAGCAGGGCATTCCGCTGCTGGGCATCTGCCGCGGTTTTCAGGAAATCAACGTGGCGATGGGCGGCGAGCTGTATCAGCACGTGCAGGAAGAAGAGGGGCGGCGCGACCACCGCGAGCCGGACACCCCCGACCTGGACGCGATGTACGCGCTGTCCCATCCGGTGCGCTTCGCCGAGGACAGCCTGCTGCGGCAATGGACCGGCCAGGAGTCCGCCATGGTCAATTCCTTGCATCAGCAGGGCATCAAGCGGTTGTCGGATCGCCTGATCTGCGAGGCCGTCGCCGACGACGGCCTGGTGGAGGCCTACCGCGTGCGTGACGCCAAGGGCTTCGCCTTCGCCGCGCAATGGCATCCGGAGTGGAAATACTGGGACAACCCGCTGTCCATGGCCATCTTCAAGGCATTTGGCGATGCCTGCCGCCAGCGCCGCGAGCAGCGGCAACGCGGGCCGCAATTAACCGAGACCTTGTGTCACCACTCGGAATAACACACACAGAGGAAGAGAACATCATGACCCATCAGATCAATGAATGGCTGCGAGAGCACCGGATCACTGAAGTCGAGTGTATCGTTCCCGACATGACCGGCGTGGCGCGCGGCAAGATCGTGCCCAAGGACAAGTTCGTGTCCGACCCGGAAATGCGTTTGCCCGAAGTCGTGCTGATCCAGACTGTGACCGGGGACTACCCCGACGACAGCATGCTGGACCTGACCGACCCGGACATGGTGCTGGCGCCGGACCCGAACACCCTGCGCTTCGTGCCCTGGGCCGTCGATCCCACCGCGCAATTGATCTACGACTGCCTGCGTGCCGACGGCAGCCCGGTGGACGTGGCGCCGCGCAATGTGCTCAAGCGCGTGATCGGCCTGTTCGACGAGATGGGTCTGGAGCCGGTGCTGGCTCCGGAAATGGAATTCTACCTGCTGTCCCCCAACCCGGACCCGGACATCCCGCTGGCCGCGCCGGTGGGGCGCACCGGCCGCGCCGAGTTCGGCCGCCGCTCATATTCCATCGACGCGGTCAACGAGTTCGACCCGCTGTTCGAGGACATCTACGACTACTGCCACGCGCAGAATCTGGAAGTGGACACCCTGATTCACGAAGTGGGCACCGCGCAGATGGAAATCAACTTCCTGCACGGCAATCCGCTGGAGCTGGCCGACCAGGTGTTCCTGTTCAAGCGCACCGTGCGCGAGGCGGCGTTCCGCCACAATATGTACGCCACCTTCATGGCCAAGCCGATGGAGAACGAGCCGGGCTCCGCCATGCACATGCACCAGAGCCTGGTGGACAAGAACACCGGCCGCAATGTGTTCACCAATGAGGACGGCAGCCCGTCCGAGCTGTTCTTCCACTATATCGCCGGCTTGCAGAAGTACGTGCCCAAGTCCATGCCGCTGTTCGCGCCCTATGTGAACTCATTCCGCCGTTTGTCGCGCTATACCGCGGCGCCGACCAACGTCGAATGGGGTTACGACAACCGCACCGTGGGCCTGCGCGTGCCGCACTCCTCGCCGGCCGCGCGCCGCATCGAAAACCGGGTGCCGGGCGTGGACGTCAATCCCTATATCGCGATGGCGGCGACGCTGGCCTGCGGCTACCTGGGCATCGTCAACAAGCTGCGGCCCAGCGAGCCGCGCCAGACCGATGCCTACGAGCTGCCTTACCAGTTCCCCAACTCCTCGGAGGAATCGCTGCAGCAGCTGGCTTCCTGCAAGGAAATGGCCGAGGTGCTGGGTGAGCGTTTCGTCAGCATGTATGTGGGCATGAAGGAGAAGGAGTTCTCCGAATATTTCCGCGTGATCAGCCCGTGGGAACGCAAGTTCCTGCTGCTGCACGTGTGAGCGGGGTATGACAACGGGCTGAGTCATCCGTTAGAATCAGCCCGGACAGCCAGGAAAAGCACTGAAAACACGCCAAAGGCGAAGGAGGGGCGGATGCCGTGCCGGTCTGCCCCGTTGGAGAATACTGGAAGGAAGTCCTATGCAGAACCAACAACGCACGACCGAACAATGGCGCCAGCTGGATGCTTCTCACCATCTGCACCCGTTTACCGATACCCAATCGTTGAACCAGCAAGGCGCGCGGGTGATGACTCGCGGCGAGGGCATCTATCTGTGGGATTCGGACGGCAACAAGATCATCGACGGCATGGCCGGCCTGTGGTGCGTGAATATCGGCTATGGCCGCAAGGAGCTGTCCGAGGTGGCCAAGCGCCAGATGGACGAGCTGGCCTTCTACAACACCTTCTTCAAGACCACCCATCCGGCGGTGGTTGAACTGTCCCACCTGCTGGCCCAGGTGACGCCGGCCGGCTACGAGCATGTGTTCTACACCAACTCCGGCTCGGAATCGGTGGACACCATGATACGCATGGTGCGCCATTACTGGGATGTGCAGGGCAAGAAGGACAAGAAGACGCTGATCGGCCGCTGGAACGGCTATCACGGCTCCACCATCGGCGGCTCCAGCCTGGGTGGCATGAAGTATATGCACGAGCAGGGCGACCTGCCGATTCCGGGCATGGCCCATGTCGAACAGCCGTGGTGGTACAAGTACGGCAAGGATTTGAGCCCGGACGAGTTCGGCGTGGTGGCCGCGCGCTGGGTGGAAGAGAAGATCCTGGAAATTGGGCCGGAAAAAGTGGCGGCCTTTGTCGGCGAGCCTATCCAGGGCGCCGGCGGCGTGATCATCCCGCCGGCCACCTACTGGCCGGAAGTGGAGCGCATCTGTCGTAAATACGATGTGCTGCTAGTGGCCGACGAAGTAATCTGCGGTTTTGGTCGAACCGGGGAATGGTTCGGCTTCGAGCACTTCGGCTTCCGCCCCGACATCTTCACCACGGCCAAGGGCTTGTCCTCCGGTTATCTGCCCATCGGCGCGGTCTTCGTCGGCGAGCGCGTGGCCCAGGGTCTGATCGCCGGCGGCGATTTCAACCACGGCTTCACCTACTCCGGCCACCCGGTGGCCAGCGCGGTGGCGCGCGCCAACGTGGAACTGCTGCGCGACGAAGGCATCATCGACCGCGTCAAGCACGAAACCGGCCCCTATATGCAGCAGCGCTGGCGTGAAACCTTCAGCCAGTTCGAGCATGTGGACGATGTGCGCGGCGTCGGCCTGATCCAGGCGTTCACCCTGGTCAAGGACAAGAGCAAGCGCGAGCTGTTCCCGGATTTTGGCGACGTCGGACTGATGTGCCGCGACATCTTCTTCCGCAACAATCTGATCATGCGCGCCTGCGGCGACCATATCGTGGCCTCGCCGCCGCTGGTGATCACCAAGGCGGAGATCGATGAAATGCTGGGCGTGGCCGCGCGCTGCATGGAGACGTTCGAGCGCAAGTTGAAGGACAGCGGCCTGGCCTGAGCCGGGAGAGCGCGAGACAGTACGCCAAACCGGGGCAAACCGCCCCGGTTTTTTTGCGCGTGGGCAGCGCCGGCCCTGCTCCAGGAGCCTGTTTGAAGGCTCGCCTTAGCTCGCGAGACTTTGAACAGGTTCTAAGCCTTGCGGGATCAGTGCCGGTAGGTGCGTAGCCGGACACTGCCCTCGGGCGTGAAGCTCGCGTCCAGCATGAGCTCACCATGCTGCTTCAGACGGCAGCGCAGCCGGTAGCGCAACACCATTTGCCCATGCTCGCCGCCAAATGACACTTCAACCGCGCTCAGCCTGGGTTCGTAGCGCAGCAGCGTCTGCTCGATGCTGCGCATCAGCTGGTGAGCGCTGGCGGGCAAGTGCCGGTAGATATGGCCCAGATCCGGCAGGCCATAATCGGGCAAATGCTTGAGCGATCCCGCGCGTGCGTTCAGGATGCGCTGGATGCTATCGACCACGCTGCGCGCGAGCTGCTGCTCAGGGGGCAGCGGTTCCAGTGGCGAGCCATCGGCAAACTGCCCGGTCAGCATTTCATACAAGGCGAGGCCCATATCATTGCTCCGCCGCTTGTCGGCGGCTCAAGGCGTAGCCGCGCAGTTCCAGTTGCAGCGGCTTGTCATTGTCCAGCTCCTTTTTGTCCAGCAGCAGCCGCCATGTCTGTCCCCCGTCGATTTGGCGGAATAGCGCGATCACGCCGACATAGGCCGCGTCCTGACGGTAGGGCTCGCGCAGGCTGATCGCCGCGCCAGGCCGCAGCAGTACTTGGTGGCTGGCCAGCAAGTCGGCGGCGAGCGCGGTCTGATCCTGCTCCAGCAAGGTCTGGTAAGGCGCGGCCATGAAGGCGGCCTTGTCCTTCAATTGATAGACCCGCACCACGACAGTCAGCGGGCGCTGCCCGGCATCGGTGTTCAATTCTTCGCTCGCCATCAGGTCCAGGTTCAGGCGCTCCACGCGGGTCAGAAAGATTTTTTGAGCGGCGCTGACAGTGACGTTCTTGGTGCTTTGCCACAGGCCGCAGGCGCTCAGAGGCAGGGTCAGGCCGAGCATGAGCAGTCCGGCGCGCAGCGCGGGAAGGCAGTGTTTCATCCGGGTTCTCCTGGCTGTCGGGCATGGCTGTCCGACAAGGATTGATAATGGCCGATGCGCAAGCGGCGCCAGCGCCGGCTTGCCGTGCCGGCCAAGGTCGCGCCCAAGCCCAGCCGTGGCCGGGCGCCGCTGTGGAGGGCGCTGGCCGGCAGCCAGCTGGCGGGCAGTTCCAGCCAGATCTCGGCTTCCAGCCGCCAGCCCAGATAGACGCGGGTCAAGGCCATCAGGTCCTGCTGCAGCGGCGCGCCGGGCAGCAGGGCTGGCACGCAGCCGGCGTCGGGCGGACGCACGGTGACGGCGATCGCATGGTTGGCCGCGCGCAAGCGGCGTCCCAGGATCAACTCGCCGGCGCGCAGCGGCGGCCGGCTGGAGAGGGGGGCCGCGCTATCCAGCGCCACCCAGCAAGGCAGGAACTCCCGTACCCGGACCTCGGCGTTGGGCAGCGCATGGCGGAAGACGTTGGCGAGGCCTGAGGCTGGGCGGGTACGCTGGCTTAGCAGCGCGAGCAAGCCCAGCAGACGGCCGGCCGGCAGCGGCTGGCGCGCGGCCGCCGCGTCCAGGCCCAGGCCAGTCAAGCCCAGCAAGGAGCGGGACAGCTTGTCGCGCGCACCGGGCTGGAAGCTCTGCGGGTAGCGATATTTGCTCCAGGCGCGGTAGAGCAGTGTCGCGAAACGGTGGTTGAACAGATCCAGGAAGGCCGCCAGCGCCTCATGGCCTTCGTTGCGGGTGGCGATGTCGTCCAGAAAATAATAGGGCAGCACGGCATCCACGCCGTAGAGCCCCATGAAGGTGGTGCGCAGCACCGGCGGTCGCCCGGTGTCGGGGTCGGCGGGCTCGGCCCGGGCGATCTCGCTGGCGGGAAAGCCCAGCGATGGCGATGGCAGCAAGCGCACCGGTTCATGCTCGGGGCTGTCGGCGGCGCCCAGGCGCGCGCCGCCGGGCAATTGCTCCAGCACGCGGCAAAACTGAAAGAAGTTGTACGCCGGCGCGGAGCGCAGCCAGGCGTCAAACGCGGCGTCGGTCATAGCGGCGGCGCCTCCGTCTTGCTGTCCGGCCAGGCGATCCGCTCGTTCTCCGGCAGCACGCGCATTTCGAAACGGGTGAACAGGTTCATGTCCGCATAGGCGGCGAAGAAGCGGTGCATCAGGTCGCCGAACAGATAAAGGTCGCCCTGGCCGGCGAAACAGGTTCGGTCCACCGCCAGTTCGATGCCGACCCCGCGCTCCAGGCAACCCCGCTGCACCCGCTGGATCAGCCGGTGCCTCACCTCCAGCAGGCCGCTCAGCCGCTGGCGATTCAACTCGTCCTCGGTCCAGTCGTACAGCGCCAGCGTGCCGCGCAGCACCTCGGCGTCCAGCAGCGACAGGAAGTTGGGCGCCAGGTGCGACAGCACCCGCCATTGATAGCGGTCTTCCGCCGGCGGATAGCAGGGCATGGTGGGCGCGGTCAGATTGGATATCTGACTCAGCGGCGCGGCGACGGCGCGCTCCAGTATCTGCGCCTCGCGCAATGCCTTGCGCGGCAGCATGCCATTGGTGCCGGTGACGCGCAGCGACAAGGTTTCCTCGCGCCGGGCCGCCGTAGGCGAATCCCACAGATGGCCGCCCAGCACCAGCCAGGTTTCCGGCCGGCCGGCGGCGCCCAGCCGCGTGCGCGCATGGTAGAAACGTTCCGGCGCCTCGTGGCGCAACATGCCGCCACGGTGGCGGAAACTGGAGAACGGCACATAGGCATGGCGCTTGCCGCTGTCGCCGTCCATGGACTCGACCTCGTCCACCGACCAGGTTTCCAGCTCCGGTCCCTGGCTCGCCAGCGGAGTGACCCGGTATTCATGGCTGAGGTGGTCCACGCGCAAGGGTTCGGCTTCCAGCGGGAACAGATTGATTGCTGGCACGCAATGCAGGCGCAGATTGTCGGCGTTGAACGGCATGTCCGCCGGATAGCGCTGGCTCAGGACCAGTTCCAGCGCAAAAGCCCGCGTCCCGGCGGGCAGCAGCGCGGCGTCCAGGCCGCACAGATCGAGGAACAGGAATTTCTCGCGGAAGCAAAAGTACTCCAGCAGCAGCTGATAGCCGCCAAAGGCGTTGTCCGCCGTGGGCCAGAGCCGGTCCGCCGCGGCAAAGCCCACCGGCTCGAAGCGCAGCGCCGGCAGCGGCTGGGCCGGGTGCCCGCCCGGGTCCAGCGCTTGCAGGCGGGCATGGCCCAATTGCCGGGTCAACGCATGCCGCAGCGCGAAGGCGATGGGCAGGTCCGCGGCGAGGAACAGGCGCAGGCGGGACAGATCCAGTGTCTCGCGCTTGGCCGCCGCGCCCAGTTCGAAGCACAGCTCCAGCACCGAGCGTCCTGCGCCATCCTGGCGCACGCCGGCCTGGCTGAGGCGCAGCGGCTGGATCTCCACCGGCTGCGTGCTGCGGTAGGCGCAGCGTACCGCCTCGCTTCCCAGCGGCGAAGTGCGCACACTCAAGCCCGCCTCGATGCGCTTGGCCTGCTGCAGCGCGTGTGCGTCGGCTCGCAATTCCAGCACGGTCAGCGAGGGCACCATGCGCAGATAGTGCGGCCACAGTAGATTGACCAAGCCCTCGGTCAGCTCCGGGAAGTCGTCGTCCAGCTTCTGGCGGATGCGGCCGGTCAGGAAGGCGAAGCCTTCGAACAGGCGCTCGACATAGGGGTCGCGCTTGCCTACTCGGTCGATATTGAGCAGGGCGGCGCGGTCGGGGTGGGCGCGGGCAAACTCCTTGCCCGCCTCGCGCAAATAGCGCATTTCCGCCTCGTAGTAACGCAGGGTTAGATCATCCATGGGCGGCTTTCATCGACAGGGTGGAAAAAGCGCCGCAAGCCGTGCGCGGCGTGTTGGCGGTGCGGGGTCATGGCTGAACGCCGGTCAGCGCGCGAGCCGGGTCCAGCGCGGCCAGGCGCGCACTGAGCCGTTCCAGCCGCTGGCTCAGGCCGGCGCGGTCCGAGTCCTTGCGCAGCAGCCGTTGACGCAGCAGCCGCGCCAATTGCGCTTGCAGCTCGAAGGCCAGCTCCGGTTCCCAAGCCTCCAATTGGTGATCGTCGGCCTGGCACAGCAGCGCTTCCAGCAAATGGATGGCCATTTCGGCGCGGCCATGCCGTTCCGCCAGCCGCGCCAGCAATAAGTGCCGCAGGCAGCGCTCGCGGCCGCCGGCGAGCGCGGGCAAGGCCTGCACCCAGGCGAAGGCCGCCGGCAAACCCTGTTGCGCGGCGATGGCGTGGGCCTGGGTTTCGCTTTCCGCCCAGTCGGCGCGCGTGCCGGCCTCCGGCGCGGCGGCGGCCTCCGGCTGTCGCCATAGCGTTAGCCACTCCAGGGTGGCGTCTTCCGCGAACGGGCTGCCGTCGCTGAAGCGCAATTGCTCGATGCCGGGCAGCCGCTGGCACAGCCGCAGCGCATCGTCGCGGACCAGGTCCGCCAGCGGCGCGGCGATCTCTCCGCCATGCTGGTGCGCCAGCCAGGCGTAGTGCTGCAGATCCAGCCACCAGTGATTGGCGCCTTCCGCGAAGGCGAGCTCGGCCTGCTCGCGCAAGTCCGGCCACTGTTGCTGCAACAGCTGGCGTTTCAGCTGCTGGCGCAATTCGGCGCGCGGAGGCGGCAGGCGGGTGCGCCCCTCCGCGTCGCCGGGCGGCAAGGCGGCCAGCGCCTCCCAGCGCACCGCGCGCAATAGCCGCAGGGCGGCGGCCTGGCCTTCCGGCTGCCGGCGCAGAAATACCGTCATCCGCCGCGCCTGTTCCTGCAATTCGCGCCAGGAAGAGACTTCTCCGACATTGGCGGGCGGCGCGGCGGGCGGTGGGGTTGGCCGCGCGGCGATGACCGCAGCCGGCTGCAAGCGTTGCTGCAGGCTGTGCCCCAGCGCCGCCAGCCGCAGCGGCTCCGCGGCGCTGCCGGCAGTGAGGCTTTGCAGCAGCAGCAGGGTCGCCGCGGCGCGTTCCCAGGCGTCGTTGTCGTCATTGGGCAATTGCGCCAGCCGGTCGGTGAAGCGCTCGCTGGCCATCCATTCCAGTGCGCTGCGCCGCCGTGCCGGCTGGTGTGGCCAGACCGTGTCCGGGTAGCGTTCCAGCAAGGCGGCGACCAGCTCCAGCCCGTCGGCCAGGCCGGCCACGCCGTCCCGGCGCAGCCGGGCGCAGGCGTAGTAGGCCGCCACGCGCAAATCCTTGCCGCGGGTTTTCAGCAAGGTTTCCGCATGCGTCAGCGCCAGCGCCGTGTCCATGCCCGAGAGCCGGGTGACTTCCTCTTTCAAGGCCAGAAACTCATCGTCGTGGGACAGATCCTCGCCGCAGGGCGCGGCATCGGCTATCGGTTTCAGCCAGGCGGACCAATGCGGCAGCCGCTGTCGGGCTCTTTCTTCCGGCGTCTCGTCCCGGCCCAGCAGTGAGTGCAGCCAGTTCATGAGTGGCCTCGCGGTATCGCGCTGGACCGGGCGCGCCATTGCCGCGCGGTTTGGTGTGGGGGAAGGGGGTTGGGCGACATGACGAGCTTCTCCTCAGGATTGGGGCCGCCGGGCCGGTTTGGCTGGGGCCAGTGGCTTGCTCGGCTCCACAATAAAAATCCGCGCCGGCAACTGGAATTGCACCAGTTGCAACAGGGCCAGCGGGCCGGCGCCGGCCTCGCTGCGCAATTGGTAGCGCGCTTGATGGCCGCCGGGCAGCTGCCAGCTCAGCTGCCAGGTGGCGCGGTCTATCTGTTCGCGCTGCGCCTGTTCCAGCAGGCGCAGCCAGCCCCAGCGGCCGGGGTGGTCCTGCGTCTGGCGCAGGCCGGCCTTCTCGGTCTGCCATTGCAGGCTGGCGCCGGCCTTTAGCGGATCGCCGGGCCAGTTCAGCGCCTTCCAGCTTGCCAGCTGGTTGAAGTCGTGCAGGCTGTGCTGATCCAGTTGCAGCCGGGTTTCCGCCAGGCCGGGGGAGGAGATGGGCTGCAACTCGAAGCGCATGCCGGCATCACCTTGGGCGTAGAGCAGGCTGGACAGCCGCGACAGGCGGTTGAGCTCATTGAGGAAGTTCAGGTCGAAGCGCAGCGCCTGCGCCGCCGCCGGGTCCGGCGACCATTGATCGCCCTGTTGTTCCAGCACCCCGCCCAATTGCTGGCGCACGAACTGCGGCACCAGGCCGTCGCTGGGGTGCAGAAAGCGGCTCAGCTCCGGCAGCGAGGCGTCAGCATCGCTGCGGTGGAAGGGATAGCGGCCGGCGAAGCTGGACTGCCAGGGCCGGACGATGCTCTGGTCCCATAACTGGTTGAGGCTGGCGGCCGCCGGTTGCAGCAGGGTGGACCAGGACTGGTCCAGGGGCTGCAGGAACAAGTGCTGGCCCAAACCCTGCCAGTCCTCGCCCAGGCTGGCGGCCAGCTGAGCGGCGTAATCGCGGCCCTCGGCCAGCTCGCCGCCCTTGCCCTGGAACACCGCCTGCGCCAGCGCGCGAGCGGCGGCGTCCGGGTCCGGCGCGGCGGCCACCTGCTGCAGCTTGAGCCGGGTGGCGGCCACCCGTTCCAGATAACGTTGCAGGCTGAGCGCGGAGCCGTCTTGGCGCTCCTCCAGCAGCCGCAGCAATGGGCCGAAGCTTTGTGCCAGCGGCGCGGCTTCCGCTGCGGCTCTCGCCGGCGCGCTGGCGTCGGCCTTGCCCAGCAGCGCCTGGGCCTTGTCCACCAGATTGGCGCCCAGGCTGTCCACGCGCTCGCCGGCGCGGGCGTTGTCGCGCACCAGCGTCATCAGCGCGCGCAGCGGCGAGCGTTGCGGATCGGCGTAGACCTGCAATTGCTGGGCATTGGCGGCCAGTTTGGTTTCCACCTGCCACGACACATCGTTGAGGAATCGCTGCCAGGCGCGGGCGTAATCGGCGAAGTAGCGCTGGCGCAGCGCGGCATCCTGAGTCGCGTCGGCGCTGGGCTGGCCGGCTTCGCCGGCACCCAGCACCCAGTCGCCGGCATTGCCCTGGCGGCGATGGGCATCGGCGAAAGCGGCGCGCAAGTGTTCGTCCCAGGCCTTGCGGGTGAACACGCCGGGTAGGCTGGCCTCGCTGCGCCACAGGCCGCGCAAGTCCTGGCCCGGCAACAAGGCGGCCAGCGTTTGCGGCGGATACTTGGCCGCGGCCTCGGCCAGGATGGGTTGATAGCGAGCGTCGTCGGCCTGCTGGCGGCCCAGCTGGCCGATCAGGGTCTGGCGGCTGGCCTGCGCCAAAGCGGGGTCGGCGGCGATGCGCCAGCCGGGCTGGCCGGCCAGCCGCTCGGCGTAGAATTGCGCCATCGCGCGCAGCAGCGCCGGGGAAAAGTCCGCGTGCGCGGCGCTGGCTTGGGCCGTCAACTGAGCGGCGAGGAAGGCCGGCTCGGCGCGCGCCGGCTGGTCCAGCGTCAGATAGGCCTTCAGCGTTTGATAGCCCTGTTCGGTCCGGGCCGGGTCGGCGGCCAGTTCCGCGCTGGGCGCCTGGTTCAGCGCCTGTAGCTGCCGCGCCCAGTGCTGGCGCGCCGGCGCGATCAGCGCCTGGTCGATGGCGCGGGCGTACTGTGGACGCAGCCGTTCCAGCAAGGCGGCGTCGCGGTTCAGACCGAAGCGGGCCGACCACGGCGCGCCGTGCAACTGGCGGGCTTCCAGCTTCTCCAGCAGCCGCTGCAGCCGCAGCGCGCTGTCCAGCGTGGCGGTTTTGGGCTGGGCGTCGATGGCGGCCTGGGCTTCGGCGATCAGCCCATGGTTTTGATAAGTGGAGCCCAGCATGCCAAGGAGCCAGATCAGGCACAAGGCGCCGATGGCGGCGGCGAGCCGGCGCTGCCAAGGACGACTGCGGCGGCGCGGCGCGAAGGCCGAGCCCAGGCTGATCGCGCCGCTCCACAGCCGGACGTCGGCCGGCCAGCTGGCCAGCGCCAGCGCCTTGAAGG
>NZ_JAJOHW010000079.1 GCF_021129195.1 Chromobacterium aquaticum
GTTTCTCAGCTGCGTTAACCGCGCGCTGGCCGCGGACGCCGACGGCGGCAACGCCGCCGCGTCCACGCTGGCCTTGCTGCGCCGCGCCGGTTTCAGCCCTCGCTATCCGTCCGGCCAGGATGGCTTGTGCTGCGGCCAGCCCTTCGCCTCGGCCAATGCGGCGGAGGCGCTGGACATCAGTCAGAACGCGCTGAACCTGGCCTTGCTGGCCGCCAGCGAAGACGGCCGCCATCCGGTTTACCTGGACAACGGGCCGTGCGCGGCGCGCATCCTGTCCGCTCAGCGCCAAGGCCGGCTGGACGCCAGGCTTCGGCTGTTCGACGCGGCCCGTTTCCTGGACGCCTTCGTCGCGCCGTGGCTGGCGGTGACGCGCAAGCTGGAGCAACTGGCGCTGCACATCCCCTGCAGCGCCACCGAGATGGGCGCGGCGGGCGCGCTCAAGCGGCTGGCCGGCCGCTGCGCCGAGCGGCTGACGGTGCCGGACATCGCCTGCTGCGGCTTTGCCGGCGACAAGGGTTTCACCGTGCCGGAATTGAACGCGCACAGTCTGCGGCGCTTGCCTCCGGCCTTGCCCCAGGGTTGTCGCCACGGCGTGTCGATGAGCCGAACTTGCCAGATCGGCCTGAGCGAACACGCCGGCTTTGAATACCGCAGCATCGAAGCGCTGCTGGATTTTTGCACCACCCCTGGAAGCGGCCCGCTATGAAGGCCGCATTGATGGCGCCGCCGCCCGGGCGGCCGGCGCCGAGTTGAAACGCCCGTAAACATCCTTCCCTGAACGCATTCCGTCCACACGGCCGCGGCTAGCTCCGCCGCCGCGCGGATGTTTGTGCGCGCAAGAAGAAGGAGAGACTGCAGAGGAGACATCATGATCTGGACCCAAAACTACTTCCCTTCCGGCGGCATGGCGCTGTCGGCGCTGATGGCGGCGCTGCCCATCATTTTCTTTTTCCTGGCGCTGGCGGTGTTCCGGCTCAAGGGCCATGTCGCCGGCAGCTTGACCGTGCTGCTGGCGCTGCTGGTGGCGATCTTGTTCTACGGCATGCCGGCGGGCATGGCGCTGGCCGCCGCCGGTTTCGGCTTCGCCTACGGCCTGTGGCCCATCGCCTGGATCATCATCGCCGCGGTGTTCTTGTACAAGATCACTGTCAAGACCGGGCAGTTCGACATCATCCGCGCCTCGGTGTTGTCGGTGACCGAGGATCAGCGCCTGCAGATGCTGCTGGTCGGCTTCTCCTTTGGCGCCTTCCTGGAGGGGGCCGCTGGCTTCGGCGCGCCGGTGGCCATCACCGCCGCGCTGCTGGTGGGCCTGGGTTTCAATCCGCTGTACGCGGCCGGCCTGTGCCTGATCGCCAATACCGCGCCGGTGGCTTTCGGCGCGATGGGCATCCCCATCATCGTCGCCGGCCAGGTCACCGGGCTGGATCCCTTCGCCATCGGCGCCAAGGCCGGACATCAGCTGCCGTTTCTGTCGGTGCTGGTGCCGTTCTGGCTGGTGATGATGATGGACGGCCTCAAGGGCGTGCGCCAGACCTGGCCGGCGGTGCTGGTGGCCGGCGGCTCCTTCGCCATTACCCAGTATTTCACTTCCAACTACATCGGACCGGAGCTGCCGGACATCACCTCGGCCTTGGTCAGCCTGGTGTGCCTGACGCTGTTCCTGAAAGTGTGGCAGCCGCGCGAGATCTTCACCTTCGCCGGCCGCCGCGCGCCCAGCCCGCGCCAGCCTTCCGGCTTCAGCCTGGGGCGGATCGCCCGCGCCTGGGGGCCGTTCCTGATCCTGACCGCGCTGGTGACGCTGTGGAGCTTGAAGCCGTTCAAGGCCTTGTTCGCCAAGGGCGGCGCGCTGGAGCACTGGGTGCTGAAGTTTCATGTGCCCTACCTGGACAATCTGGTGATCAAGACCGCGCCCATCGTGGCCGTGGACAAGCCCTACGAGGCGCTGTACAAGCTGGACTTGCTGTCCGCCGTGGGCACCGCCATTTTTGTCGCGGCCTTGCTGTCCATGTTGCTGCTGCGCTTCCGCCCGGCGCAGGCCGCCGCCGCCTTCGGCGAAACCCTGCTTGAACTGAAGCGGCCCATTCTGTCCATCGGCATGGTGCTGGCCTTCGCCTTTGTCGCCAATTATTCCGGCATGTCCAGCACGCTGGCCTTGTGCCTGGCCAACACCGGCAAGGCCTTTCCCTTCTTCTCGCCCTTCCTGGGCTGGCTGGGGGTGTTCCTGACCGGTTCCGACACCTCGTCCAATGCCTTGTTCTCGGCGCTGCAGGCGTCCACCGCGCATCAACTGGGCGTGTCGGACATCCTGCTGGTGGCGGCCAACACCACCGGCGGCGTGACCGGCAAGATGATTTCGCCGCAGTCCATCGCCGTGGCCTGCGCGGCGGTGGGGCTGGTGGGCAAGGAGGCGGATCTGTTCCGCTTCACCCTCAAGCACAGTCTGATCTTTTGCAGCATGGTGGGGGCGATGACTTACGCGATGGCGTATTTCTGAGAACCTGTTTACGACCTGCTGCGCTGCGGCGATACGGCGTTGAAAACGACTTCGAAATGCTCATGTACCATATGTGCATTCCGCTTTCTCAGCCGTTTTCGCCTTGTCTCGCTCTTGCTCGCGAGATCGTAAACAGGTTCTGAGATCGTAAACAGGTTCTGAGAACCCGGTTCAAGGCCCGGCGGCGCGGACGCGCCGGGCCGGGCTCACAGGATTTCTTGGGTTTCGCAGAAGAAGCTGATCGAGTCGAAGTTGACCTGGGTGACGTGCCGGGTCACCGGCACCATATTGATCAGGTGGCGGGTGCCGATGTCGAAGATATGGTATTCGCTGGCCAGGCTGCCGTACTCGGACGGTGACTTGGTTTTCTTGACGATGGTGACCGCGTTGGCTTCGCCGTTCCAGCCGTAACTGGTGTTGAATTGCAGCAGGCGGTTGATGTAGTCGCCGGTGGGCGAATGCAGAAAGAAATGGATGGTCTCGTTCTTCATGTCCAGGTCGATGAAACCGCTGGTGGTGGCGATTTCGCCGCTGTGGCGCGGGAAACGCAGCTCGGAAATGCGCGCGGTGCACAGGGTGCGGCTGTCCATGATGTAGTTGTGGCCGGCATAGCCCAGGTAAAGCGTGAGCAGGAACAGGCCGAGCACGATCAGAACACGATTTTGTTTTTGCAATTGAGATCGCTCCCGTATTTTTTATCGCACAGATAGCTGGCGGTGCATTTGCCGCTCTTGATGAAAAACGCGTCGCCGCCGCTTTCCGGCAGCTTGGGCGCGTCGCGGTAGACATTGCCCACCACGAACAGGCTGCGCGCGCCATCGGGCATTTTGTGGATATTCATCTGCGGGATCAGCCAGGACAAATGCCAGCCGGCCACCAGGCCCAGCGCCGCCGCGCCGGCGCAGCAGGCGGCCAGCCCG
>NZ_JAJOHW010000080.1 GCF_021129195.1 Chromobacterium aquaticum
GGCCGCCGATCTGGGCAACCCGGAGGCGCAATACTATGTGGCGGAACTGTTAGCGCCGCGTAGCAAAGCTCCGGACGTCGCCCGACAAATGCGTCGTTGTGCCGCCGAACAAGGGCATGGCCAAGCCGCTAATGGACTGGGAAATGATTTGGCTATTGATAAACGTTATGCCGAAGCTGTCGAAGTATTTCAACTCGGCGTCAAAGTGGGCAGCTACCTCTCTGCCAGCTTCTTGGAAGAAGGCTTCAATGATCCTGCTCCGAATAATCGACTGGATTACCTGGGGCTGGTCAAAGACCCCGAGCGCAAGAGCCGCTATCAAAAAATCGGCAAATTCCTCTACGACTACTCCTACCTGCAACCCACGGTAGAAGAAGTCGACCAGATCGTGCCGCTACCACCGGCCCCCTTGCCGCCCTGGGACGGCGGCTTCCGCTGGCTGAAAGCCTTTCGTGGGCCGGGACCGGCTCAGCCCAGCGAAGACCTGATCCAGCAGCTGGCCGAAGCCAAACATCTCGACCCCGCCACCGGCCTGTTCGACCCCAAACGCAAGGCCGCTGCCGAAGCCGAGGCCAAAGCCGCGCGCGAACGGGCCGAGCTGACCCCACCTTTCCCCAATGCGCTGCCCATCGGCACGCTGCGCCGCAGCGGCGACGTGCCCAATGTCAACGCCCACTGGCGGCCGCGGCCGCCCAAGGGCTGCGTGCCCTGGGGCAGTACCCATCCCACCCACTACTGCACCGCCGGCCAGCCGCTGCCCTTGCTCGATGTCGCCTTCCCGCTGCCATGGTGGCAGCAATGGCTGAGCAAGGAGTGGAAGGTCTACCGGCCCACCGAGGTGGAATGGGAGCTGGTGCGCTACCAACTGCCGCCCGAGGCTTGAAAGGAGCACCCGATGTTCAGCCACGCCAGCACGCGCCAGAACCCGGCAAACCGCCCGCTGATCCAGCAGGCGGCCGTGACCTTGTGGCTGACGGCTTTAGCCGTGAGCATCGCCGCCCCGGCCCTGGCTCAGGAGCCCCGCATGAGCACCCTCAACCCCAAACAACAAGAAGTGCTGGCCTTCCGCTGCGTCCACCAGCCACTGCCGACACCGACACCGGAAGCGGATCAGCTCTTCCTCTACGCCCGCCACCTGCAAAAGCACAATCTGCTCAAGCGCCAGCCCGACATCACGCGGCAAGTGCAGCGGCTCTACCGCATCGCCGCCGCCCATGGCCACGTCAAGGCCAATATCAATTTGCAGAATGGCCTGACCGATGGCGACTTCGCCGGCGGCTTCCGCGAAGTGCTGACGCTGAACGACAAGCTGATGGACCTGAGCCCCGCCCCCGGCTATTACAACCTCGCCTACTACACCAGCCGCGGCTACGGCAATATCAAGCGCGACCGCGAGCTGGCGCTGCGCTACTTTCGCAGGGCCGCCGATCTGGGTAATCCAGAGGCTCAGTTCCATGTCGCCGAGCTACTCAGCCCCTACGACAAAGCTCCTGATATCGCGGTGAAGATGTGGCAATGTGCAGCCGAACAAGGCCATGCTAAAGCGGCTTCAACCTTAGGCATTCGGCAACGCAATCTTAAACAATACCCACTGGCATTACAGGCTCACCAACTCGGCATTAAAGCCGGCAGCTACCTTTCCGCCAGCTTCTTGAAAGAAGGTTTTAGAACCCCTCCCCCAGATGACGGCATGGACTATATGGCTTTGCCACTAGATCCCGAACGCAGCCGCCGCTACCAGCAAATCGGCAAATTCCTCTACGACTACTCCTACCTGCAGCCCACGCTAGAAGAAGTCGACCAGATCGTGCCGCTGCCGCCGGCCCCCTTGCCGCCCTGGGATGGCGGCTTCCGCTGGCTGAAGGCCTTTCGCGGTCCCGGGCCGGCTCAGCCCAGCGAAGATCTGATCCAGCAGCTGGCCGAAGCCAAACATCTCGACCCCGCCACCGGCCTGTTCGATCCCAAGCGCAAGGCCGCCGCCGAAGCCGAGGCCAAAGCCGCGCGCGAACGGGCCGAGCTGACCCCGCCTTTCCCCAATGCGCTGCCCATCGGCGCGCTGCGCCGCAGCGGCGACGTGCCCAATGTCAACGCCCACTGGCGGCCGCGGCCGCCCAAGGGCTGCGTGCCCTGGGGCAGCACCCATCCCACCACCTACTGCACCGCCGGCCAGCCGCTGCCCTTACTCGACGTCGCCTTCCCGCTGCCGTGGTGGCAGCAATGGCTGAGCAAGGAATGGAAGGTCTACCGCGCCACCGAGGTGGAATGGGAACTGGTGCGCTACCAACTGCCGCCCCAAGCACCTCTCAAAGCTTAAACGCGGACATCATCAAACCCTGAGCAAGCCAGGCCTGCCGCTGCGGTTTATGCGTTGAACAGGCAAAAAAAGCCCGCTGTTTCCAGCGGGCCAAGTCTTACCCCAATTTTGATCACGCAGCTCAAGCCTCCGTGGCGGCCAGTTCGCGCCGCGCGTCCGGCGCCGGACGCGCCAACAGCTCCATCCACTTGCGGCAGGCGGACAGCAGGATCACCAGGCCCAGCGCCAGCATGGCGATGGAGATGGCGGCGTTGAACAGGTTGTAGCCCTTGGCCGCCGGGTTCAGGTAAACGTGCTTGATCATCCAGTAACCGGCGTAATTGACGGTGACGTAGAGATAAGCCAGCGGCAGCAAGCAGGTCATCATGTAGGCGCGATTGTGCGACAGCCGCAGGATGATGGTGGCGCCTATGATCAGGCCGATGGACGCCATCAGCTGATTGGACACGCCAAACAGCGCCCACACCGAATTGATGTCGCCGGAGTTCAGCAAATAGCCCCACAGCAGGCAGGCCACCACCGAGGCGCCGATGGCGCCGGGCATCCAGTCGGTGCGCTTGAGCGGTGCCCAGGCGTCGCCAACGAAATCCTGGATCAGATAACGGGCGACGCGGGTGCCGGAATCGATGGCGGTGAGGATGAACACCGCTTCGAACATCACCATGAACTGGAAGAAATAGGACGCCAGATTATGGAACCAGGGAATGCGGGTGAAGATGTCCGCCATGCCCACCGCCAGCGTCACCGCGCCGCCGGTGCGGCCGTACAGGTCCAGGCCGATCTCCTGGGACAGCTGCGGCAGGTTCACCACCTGCATGCCCAGCTTGGCGAAGGTGTCCGGCGCGGAGTTGATGGCGAAGTAATCCGCCGGGTGCAAAGCGGTGGCGGCGATCAAGGCCATCACCCCCACCACGCATTCGGCCAGCATCGCGCCGAAACCCACCGGCAGGATGTCGCTCCAGCGGTCTATCTGCTTGGGCGTGGTGCCAGAGCCGATGAAGGCATGGAAGCCGGAAATCGCGCCGCAGGCGATGGTGATGGAGATGAACGGCCATACCGGGCCGGCCAGCACCGGGCCGCCGCCGTGGATGAACTGGGTGACGGCGGGGAACTGGATTTGCGGGTTGATGAACACCACGCCCACCACCAGCAGGCCGAACACGCCTATCTTCATGAAGCTGGACAGGCAGGCGCGCGGAGTCAGCAGCATCCACACCGGCAACGCGGTGGCGAAGAAGGCGTAGATGGGCAGCAGCAGGGACACGGTGGACGCCTTCAGCGTCAGCAGCTCGCCCAGCGCGGTGCCTTGGATATAAGGGCCGGCGAACACACAGGCCATGATGGCGGCGACGCCGACATAGCTGGCGTTCTTCATATTGCCGGTGACGCGCTCCCACAGGCCGACGGCGATGGCGATGGGAATGGTCATGCTCACCGCGAACGCGCCCCAGGGATTGCGCTCCAGCGCATGCACCACCACCATGGACAAGCCGGCCATGGTGATGGTGATGATGAACAGCATGGCCAGGCCGGTGCACCAGCCGGCCCAGGGGCCGAGTTCGGTCTTGGCCACTTCCGACAGCGATTTGCCGTGATGCTTCATCGAGGCGAACAGCACCACGGTGTCGTGTACCGCGCCGCCGATCACACAGCCTATCAGCAGCCACAACATGCTGGGCAGATAGCCGTACTGGGCGGCCAACACCGGCCCCACCAGCGGGCCGGCCGCCGCGATGGCGGCGAAGTGGCCGCCAAACGCCACCCACTTGCTGGTGGGCACATAGTCCTTGCCGTCCTGCAATTCATGCGCCGGGGTCACGGCGCTATCATCGACACCCAATACCTTGCGCGTGAAGAACACCCCGTACAGGCGGTAGCAGATGGCAAGTATGCAAAGAGTGGCGATCACGAAGGTCAATGCGTGATCCATTTTTGTCAGCTCCGGTGATAGTCTTACCCGGAACTTACGCGCGGGCGCGGCCGCCGTGGGGCGGAAACCGGCTCAGCGGCAGCATGGCGGCGCCAGCGGTAGCCCAAAGGGGGCGAGCGGCGCCCGGAAATCTCGCGCGCAGGCACGACGACGAAAACCGTGGGAAAGCAGAACGGTAAAGAACGACATGAGCACCCGCCGCTCAGGGCTGCCAATCCTGATAAGGCTTATGCACCTTGAGATAAGCTTGTTGCAACTCGCCGCTGGCGCGCGCGGCGCGGATGGCCCGGCTCAGCGCCTGATTGACGAAATCGCCGCGATGGTTGCAATTGAGGAAGAGCACGTCCGGGTAATCGTCGAAGCGGGTGCGATGGATATTGGACAGCTTGAACTTGCGCACCAGATAATCCGCCTCCTCCTGAGCCCACAACACCCCGTCCACCCGGCCCAGGTTCAGCTTTTTCAACGACAGTTCCAGATTGACCACGCTCTTGCTGGGGAAGCCCCAGTTCACTGGCGGCGCTTCGATGTCGTACTTGGCCAGATTGGCCATGCGCAGCACATCGTCCCGGCTCAGCGGCCGGCTCTTGTGGGTGTAGAGCACGAAAGTGACCTTGCCCAGCATTTCCCGGGTGAACTGATACGGTGTGGCGTCATCGGCGCCGTCGTGCACCTTCATGATGGGAAAGCGGAAATCCGCGTTCTTGTCGCTGGTGTCCATGTACACGCGCTTGACCGGCTCGATGCTGAAGCTGATCTTGCCTTCCTTGTAATGCCTGGCCACCACTTGCAGCAGTTCGGCGAACGGGCTGCTTTGATTGTTCTCCAGCAATTGCGGCAGAAACACGGCGATGCCGTGCAAGTCCGGCCGCCGGATGTCCGGCGAGCTGTCCTGCGTCGCCGTGCCGTTGCAGGCATGAAGCAGCCCAGGCGTCATCCCCAGCGCCAAGGCCGCGCATTGTAATAGTCGCATCGCCATCTCACACTCCCCCTGTCTGAGATGTAGCACACGCGGCTGGCCGCCGCTTCAGCCGGCGATGCCCAGCGCGTCCTTCAAGGGCTTCAGATAGCGGCGGCTGACCGGCAGGCTGTGGCCGTCCAGCGTATGGATGGTGGCGACGCCGTTGTCGCCGAACAGGATTTCCCGGATCGCCGACAAGCGCACCAGGTATTGCCGATGGCAGCGGAACAGATCGCTGCGCTCTTCCAGCGTGCGTAGCGTCAGCTCGGTGAAGCGCTCCACGCCGGCGGCGTCCACCACGTAAACGCCGCTGAGCCGGGAGCAGACATAGGCCACCTCCTCCAAGCGGCACAGCACGATGCGGTTGACGCCCTGACAGGGAATCAGGCTTAGCGGCGCCAAGGCGCTCATCGCTGCTAGCGGCGGCGCGGCGCGCTGGCGCAGCCGCGCCAGGGTCTTGGTCAAGCGCGCCGGGTCCACCGGCTTCAGCAGATAGTCGCAGGCGTGTTCTTCAAAGGCCTGCAGCGCGTAGGCGTCGTAGGCGGTGACGAACACCACTTGCGGCATGGCTTCCGGGTCCAGCATCGCCAGCATTTCCAGGCCGCTGATGCGCGGCATCTGGATGTCCAGGAACACCACGTCCGGCTTGCGGCGATGGATGAAGGCGATGGCCTCCACCGCGTTGCCGCACTCGCCGACGATGTCCAGGCCGCCGGCGGCCTGCAGCAACTGGCGCAATTCGTCGCGCGCCAGCGGCTCGTCGTCCACCAGCAGCGCGCTGGGCAGGCCGGCCGCGCTCATGCCGCCGCTCCGGCGCGGCGCGCGTCCGCCTGCGGGCAACGACAGGGCAGCAGCAGGCTGACTCGGGTGTAAAACTCAGGCGCGCAATCCACCGCCACCCCGTAGGCCTCGCCGTAACGGGCGCGGATGCGGCGGTCCACCAGCGACATGCCCAGGCCGTCGCTCTGCTCCGGCTTGCGGTAGAGCCCGGCGTTGTCCTCCACCGTCACCCGCAGGCCGTGCGCGTCGCAGCGGGCGGAGATGCGGATGCGCCCCGGCTCCAGCAGCTGGGAGGTGCCGTGCTTGATCGCGTTTTCCACCAGCGGCTGCAGGGAAAAGGCCGGCAGCTCGGCCCGGCGCGCAGCCTCCGGCGCTTCTATCTCCACTTGCAGCCGGCCGGCGAAGCGCGCCTCCTCGATGCGCAGATAGGCGCTGACGTGATCGATCTCGTCGCCCAGCGTGGCCATCTCACTGGAGCGCTTCAGATTCTTGCGGAAAAAAGTGGACAGGTATTGCACCAGTTGGCGCGCGTGTTCCGGGTTGCGGCGTATCACCGCGGACAGGGTGTTGAGCGCGTTGAACAGGAAATGCGGATTGACCTGGGCGTGCAGCAGCTTGATCTCGGTCTGAGCCAGCAGCTGTTTCTGCTGCTCATACTTGCCTTGCAGGATCTGGTTGGACAGCAGCCGGGCAATGCCCTCGCCCAGGGTCAGGTTGATGCCGGAAAACAACTTGTTGCGCGTCTCGTACAGCTTGATGGTGCCTATCACCCGCTCGTCCTCGCCGCGCAAGGGGATCACCAGCGAGGAGCCCAGCTTGCAGGCTGGGCTGATGGAGCAACGGTAAGGCGTCTCGTTGCCGTCGGCGTACACCACCTGGTTGGCGGCAATCGCGCGCTGGGTCAGCGGCGAGGTGATCGGCGTGCCCGCCAGATGGTGGTCGGCGCCGGCGCCGATGAAGGCCAGCAGCCGCTCGCGGTCGGTCAGCGCCACCGCGCCCACGCCCAGTTCCTCGTACAGGATGCGCGCCATGGTCATGCAGTTGTCGCGATCGAAGCCGTGGCGCAACACGCCCTCGGCACGGGCGGCGATCTGCAGCGCCTTGGAGGAGAAAGCGGAGGAATACTTCTCCGCCAGCGCGCGCCGGTCCAGCAAGATGCGCATGAACATGGCCGCGCCAAGGGTGTTGGCTATCATCATCGGCAGCGCGATGCTGCGCACCAGATGCCAGGCGGCGGCGAAGGGCTTGACCGCCGCCAGCAGGATCAGCATTTGCATGCACTCGGCCAACAGCGCCACCGCGGCCACCGCCAGCGGGTCGAACACCCGCCCCAGCTGGCCGCGCCGCACGAAATAATGGTGCACCAGCCCGCCCAGCAAGCCTTCCGCCATGGTGGACGCCATGCAAGCGCCGGCGGTGACGCCGCCCAGAAAATAGCGATGCAGGCCGCCGGTGAAGCCCACCGCCAGCCCCACCCACGGCCCGCCCAGCATGCCGCCCAGCACCGCGCCGGTGGCGCGGGTGTTGGCGATGGAATCGTCGATGTGCAAGCCGAAGTAAGTGCCCATCACGCAGAACACCGAGAACACCAGATAGCACACCAGCTTGTGCGGCAGGCGGATGGTGACCTGGGTCAGCGGAATGAACAACGGCGTCTTGGACAAGAGATAGGCGATCACCAGGTAAACGCACATCTGCTGCAACAAGGTCAGGATCAATGAGAACTCGGTCAACATGCGGGCAGCACAATAAGGGTGTGCCGCCGAGCATAGGCGACGGTTCGCCGCCCGACCTTGGTCTGGATCAAACCGTTTTCAAGCGCCGCCGCCAAACAAAAACGGCCGCCGAAGGCGACCGTTTCTTTCCATCCAGACTTTACACCGGGATGAGCGGAATCTTCCCAATCTTTACGCGCCACTCGGCCGGGCCGGTGTTGTGCACGCTGGATCCACAGGAATCCACCGCCACCGTCACCGGCATGTCCTTGACCTCGAACTCGTAAATGGCTTCCATGCCCAGGTCTTCGAAGGCCACTACCTTGGACGCCTTGATCGCCTTGGACACCAGATAGGCGGAACCGCCGACGGCCATCAGATAGACCGCCTTGTTGTCCTTGATCGCCTCGATCGCGGTGGGACCGCGCTCGGCCTTGCCTATCATGCCCAGGAGGCCGGTCTGCTCCAGCATCTGGCGGGTGAACTTGTCCATGCGGGTGGCGGTGGTGGGGCCGGCCGGGCCCACCACTTCGTCGCGCACCGGATCCACCGGGCCCACGTAGTAGATGAAGCGGTTGGTGAAGTCCACCGGCAGCTTCTCGCCCTTGTTCAGCATGTCCACCATGCGCTTGTGCGCGGCGTCTCGGCCGGTGAGGATCTTGCCGTTGAGCAGCAGCACATCGCCCGGCTGCCAGCTTTGCACCTCTTCCGGGGTGATCGCGTCCAGGTTGACGCGCTTGCCGTTGGAGTTGTCGTAGGTGATGTCCGGCCAGTCTTCCAGGCGCGGCGCTTCCAGCGAAGCCGGGCCACTGCCGTCCAGGTGGAAGTGCACGTGGCGGGTGGCCGCGCAGTTGGGGATCATCGCCACCGGCAGGCTGGCCGCGTGGGTGGGGTAATCCAGAATCTTCACGTCCAGGACCGTGGTCAGGCCGCCCAGGCCCTGGGCGCCGATGCCCAGCGCGTTGACCTTTTCAAACAGCTCCAGGCGCAGTTGCTCCACGCGGCTCAGTTCCGCGCCGCTGTCGGCCTTGGCTTTCAAGTCCTGGATGTCCACATGGCTCATCAGGCTTTCCTTGGCCAGCAGCATCGCCTTTTCCGGCGTGCCGCCGATGCCGATGCCGAGAATGCCCGGCGGACACCAGCCGGCGCCCATGGTGGGCAGGGTCTTCAGCACCCAGTCCACGATGGAATCGGACGGATTCAGCGCGTAGAACTTGGATTTGTTCTCCGAGCCGCCGCCCTTGGCCGCACAGGTCACTTCCACGCCGTCGCCTTCGACGATCTCGAAATGCACCACCGCCGGGGTATTGTCCTTGCTGTTCTGGCGTTTGCCGGCCGGGTCCAGCAGCACCGAGGCGCGCAGCTTGTTGTCCGGGTTCAGGTAAGCGCGGCGCACGCCTTCGTTCACCATCTCCTGCACCGACAACTCGGCGTCCCACTGCACCTTCATGCCCACCTTCAGGAACACCACGGCGATGCCGGTATCCTGACAGATCGGGCGCTTGCCTTCGGCGCACATGCGGCTGTTGATCAGGATCTGGGCCATGGCGTCCTTGGCCGCCGGGCTCTCTTCCTTCAGATACGCCTGGTACAGCGCGTCGATATAGTCTTTGGGATGGTAATAGCTGATGAACTGGAAGGCGTCGGCAATGCTTTGCACGAAGTCTTCCTGACGGATGATGGCCATTTTCGGGTTTCTCCAGCGTAGGGCTATTTGGGGTTTGCCCTGTTATTTTATGGAGGCGCGCCGCCCGCGCCAATCCAAACCCTCAACAGTACCCGATAAAACCGTCCGCGGCCAGCCAATGGGTGGCCTAAAGACCGCTGCGATCCTCGCGATCTTCCCTCGGACTGCGGTCGAAACGCTTGCGATAGGCGCGGGAAAAATAAGACGGCGACTCAAAGCCGCAGACCACGCTGATTTCCACCACGCTCAGTTCGGTCTGGCGCAGCAGCCAGCGGGCGCGGTCCAGCCTCAGCGCGCGGTAGAACTCCGCCGGCGAGGCCTTGAGATGCGCGCGGAACAAGCGTTCCAGCTGGCGGCGGGTGGCGCCGCAACGCGCGGCCAGCTCCTCCGGCGGCCACGGCTCCTCCAGTTGCTCCTCCATCAGCCGTATCGCCTGCGCCAGCTTCTTGTTGTGCACCTGATAGCGGCTGGCCACCTGCAGGCGCTGGTGCTCGGACGGGCTGCGCATCTGCCCCTGCACCAATTGCTCGGACACCGCCAGCGCCAGCTCGCGGCCGTGACGGCGCGCCAGCAAGGCCAGCGCCAGGTCCAGCCCGGCCACCGCGCCGGCAGAGGTGGGCCGCCGCTCGGTCAGGAACAGCTCCTGGCTGGCGGTCACCTGCGGGTAGCGTTCCCGGAAGGCCGGAATCGCTTCCCAGTGCAGCGTCACCGTCTCGCCGCGCAGCAAGCCGGCCTCGGCCAGGATGAAACAGCCGGTGTCTATCGCCCCCAGGGTCACGCCCCCGCGCTCCAGCCGCCGCAGCGCCGCACCCAGCTCCGGCGTGTAATGCCGCAACGGATGGAAGCTGCTGACCACGAACAGACAGGTGCACGGCCCGGCCTCCGCCAGCGCGCCGTCCACCATCAACGCGATGCCGTTGCTGGCCGCCACCGCCTGGCCGTCCACGGACAACAGCCGCCAGCGGCTGGCGCCGGGCTGAAAGCGATTGGCAATGCGGAACGGCTCCATCAGCGCGGCGAAGCCGATGAAGGAAAACTCCGGCAACAGCAGGAAATGGTATTCGTCCACCGCACCCTCCCCAGTCCAAGGCCCAGCATAAGCGCGAGCGCCCGGTTCGCGCCAATGCAAATTGTCGCGCAATGAAAAGTAAGCGTCGCCGCCATCCGCTCCGCCGCCGCCGGCAAACCGTTAAATCATCAACAGCCGTCCCCCACTCAAGGCTTTTGAAGGAGCCCCGCCATGCAGCAGCACGCCATCATCCAGCCCCCGCCCGCCGCGCCGCGCCTGCCCGCCGACTTCTGCAGCGACATCGACCGCGCCCACACCCTGCCGGCGCGCTGCTACACCGCCGACGAGGTGTTCCAGTACGAAAAAGAACAGATCTTCGCCAAATCCTGGCTCTGCCTGTGCCACGGCAGCGAGCTGGCCCGGCCCAACGATTACGTCACCCGCCGGGTGATAGGCGAGAACATCCTGCTGCTGCGCGACCGCGACGGCGAGCTGCGCGCCTTCTACAACGTCTGCCCGCACCGCGGCCACGAGCTGCTCAGCGGCAGCGGCCAAGCCAGGAATGTGATCACCTGTCCCTACCACGCCTGGGCCTTCAAGCTGGACGGCCAACTGGCCCACGCGCGCAACTGCGAGCAGGTGGCGGACTTCGACCGGGCCGACAGTCACCTGAGCCCGTTGCGGGTGGCCGAATACTGCGGCTTCGTCTTCGTCAACATGGACCCGGACGCGGCGGACATCGACATTGAATACGCCGGCCTGCGCGAGCACTTCATGCAAGTGTGTCCGCGAGTGGCGGACCTGAAGGTGGCCGAGCGCGTGGTCACCACCACGCCGGCCAACTGGAAAGTCATCGTCGACAACTACATGGAGTGCTACCACTGCGCGCCGGCCCACCCCAGCTTCTCGCAATCGGTGACCACCGACGGCTACACCCACAGTCTTCACGGCCGCTGGACCTTGCAGCGCGGCGCCGCCCAATCCAGCGACAGCAGCTACGCCTTCGACGGCGAGGCCGCCAACCAGGCTTTCAACGGCTACTGGCTGTGGCCCGGCGTGATGTTCAACGTGGTGCCCGGCGACGCGGCGATGACGGTGATCTACGAATTTCCGGAATCCGCCGGCGTCACTGTCCAGCATTACGAAATCCTCTTCCTCAACCAGGATTTGAGCGAGGAACAGCGCCGCTTCGTCAGCTGGGCACGCGACGAATTCCGCCCCGAAGACCTGCGGCTGGTGGAAAGCGTGCAACGCGGGCTGCAATCGCGCGGCTACCGCGGCCAGGGCCGCATCATGGCGGACAGCCAGCGCAGCGGCATCAGCGAGCACGGCATCGCCCATTTCCACCAGATGGTGGCCGCCGCCTACCGCGGCTGAACCGGAGCGCCGCGCATGCCCGCCATCGTCACCGAAGTCTGCGCCATCGAAGAAGTGGCCGCCGGCGTCAAGGCCTTCACCCTGCGGCCGCTGGACGGCCCGGCCCCGCCCTGCCCGTCCGGCAGCCACATCGTGGTGGACATGCCGCCGCCGGGCCGGCCGGCGGCCTATTCTCTGTTGGACCCCGGCGGCGGGGTCTACCGCATCGCGGTCAAACACGAGCCGGATTCGCGCGGCGGCTCGCGTTATCTGCACGCGCTGGCGCCGGGCAGCCGCCTGCGGGTGCAAGCGCCGGCCAACCGTTTCCCGCTGGCCGCCGTGCCCGGCCCGCGGCTGTTCATCGCCGGCGGCATCGGCATTACGCCCTTCATCGCCCATATGGCGGCGCTGGGCGCTGACGCGAACTACCAGCTGCACTACACCTTCCGCGACGCCGCTGGCGGCGCCTTCGCCGCCCAACTGGCCGAGCGAAGCCAGCGCGGCGACGCCAGAATCCACCTGTACGAGAGCCGGGCCGGCCGCAGGCTGGACCTGGACGCGCTGATCGCCGCCGCGCCGGCGGACAGCCAGGTGTATGTGTGCGGACCGGAACGGCTGATCGCGGCGGCTGCGGACGCCTGCGCGCGGCGCTTGCCGGCCGGCCGGCTGCACTATGAGCGCTTCTGCGCCGACACGGCGGCGGCGAGCGCCGGCTTCGAGGTGGAGCTGGCCCGCTCCGGCCTGCGGCTGCGGGTGGACGCCGACGAATCCATCCTGGCGGCGATAGAACGGCAGAGCTCGCTGCGGCCGGACTGCCTATGCCGGGAAGGCTATTGCGGCAGCTGCGAAACCAGGCTGCTGGCAGGAGACGCCGAACACCGCGACCAATACCTGAACGAGGCGGAGCGGCGGGAGCGCATCATGATCTGCGTGTCGCGGGCAGCGGGGGACGGGCCGCTGGTACTGGATCTGTGAGAACCTGTTTACGATCTGCTGCGCTGCGTGGAGCGTTACACGGTGAGTACGGCTTCGAAATGCTCATGTACCGTGTGTACATTCCGCTTTCTCAGCCGCTTTCGCCTTGTCTCGCCTTAGCTCGCGAGATCGTAAACAGGTTCTGAGAGGCGGTTTAAAGGCCACCGATGTGGAAAACCGCGAGCGCTGGCATTGCAGAGACCCTGAACCCAACTGCTAGCGCAAGAAATTGCACCCGCAGCCTGACATTGATCTTGCGTACCTTGCCCTGCTAACGGGCAACGCCCACTTCCACCCACTCCCAGATATGGCCGGCAAACTCGGGTTTGCCGACATGGGCCTGCACGCTGCTGGCCCGCGGGATGACACTCTTGTCTTCCACCAGCCCTTCCAGATGCAGTTCGATGGCTTCGCGGGCGTTACGGATGGCCTCATCCAGGGTGTCTCCGGCGGAGAAGCAGCCGGGCAGATCCGGCACGATGACGCCGTAGGCATGGCGATCGTCGCCGGGTTCCACTGCAATGGGATAGCGGTATCGCATAATGGCTCCTTTATGCTATTCAGCACGCCTATTGGTAGGCCTCTTTATGGATATGCCCCGCTCCGCTCACCCCAACACCGTGCGCGCCAGCTGTATCCCGTGCTTCTTCAACTTGTACTGCAAGGTGGCGCGCGGCAGGCCCAGCCGGCGCGCCGCCTCGGTCAGATTGGCGCAGCCCTCCAGGCAATCCACCAACAGCCGGCGCTCATAGCGCGCCATCCGCTGCTCCAGCGTGCCCTCGCCGTCCGGCGGCGGCACGGCCGGCGGTCGGCGTTCCTCCGCGCGCCGCTGCGCCGTCTCGCCCTCTTCCTCCAACAACAGGAAATCCAGTTCGTCTCCGCCCTCGCACAGGATCAGACTGCGCAGCAGCACGTTCTCCAGCATGCGCACATTGCCCGGCCAGTGATAGCGCAGCATGCGCTCCATCACCGCGTGGCTGATGCGCTGCACGCGGTGGCCGGTGACCTTGCCGTGCTTGCGCAAGAAAGCCTGCGCCAGCAGCGGAATGTCCCGCAGCCGCTCGCGCAGCGGCGGCACCGCCAGACAGCCCACGTTCAGCCGGTACAGCAGGTCCGGCCGGATCTTGCGCTCATCCAGCATCCGCTGCGGCGACTCGTTGCTGGCCACCACAACCCGCACGTCCACGCGCACCTCGGCGCCGGAGCCCACCCGGCTGAACGTGCCCTCCTGCAAGGCGCGCAGCAGCTTGCCCTGGATGGACAGCGGCAGCGAATTGATCTCGTCCAGAAACAAGGTGCCGCCATGAGCGGATTCCAGCACCCCGCGCCGGTCCTCCGCTCCGGTGAAGGCGCCGCGCACGGTGCCGAACAAGGTGCTTTCAAACAGCGGCTCCGGCAGCGCCGCGCAATTGAGCACCACGAAGGGGCGATCGGCGCGCGGCCCTTCCTGGTGCAGCAAACGGGCGAACAACTCCTTGCCGGTGCCGGTTTCGCCGTGGATCAACACCTGCACATCGGCGCGCGCCAGCCGCCGGGCCTGGTGGATCAGCTGCTTCATCGCCGCGTCGTCGGTGATGATGCCCATCAGCCCACCGTCGGCCTCCTCCGCCACCCCCTGCTGCAAATCCACCAGCGCCTGATGCAACGGGCTGACCACGGTCAGATCACGGGACAGCTCCACCGCGCCGACGATGCGGCCGTCGGCGCGCTTCAGCGGCAGCGTGGTGTGCACCTGATGTACCGCCTTGCCCCTGGGGTTGCGATAACGCTGGTAATGATTGCGGTAGCTGCGGCCCTGCCGCAGCGCCTGCAGCAAGGTGCTGTTGCTCTCGTCCAGCTCCGGGTACAGCTCCAGCAAATAGGCCCCCAGCGCCTGCTCCGCGGTGTACTCGTCCAGCTGCGAGCACTCCTGGTTGTAATAGGCGTAGCGCCCGTCCTGGTCGATGATGGCCACCGACAGGCCGATCGCGTCAAAGAAATCGCCAAACAGCGCAATGCCCTGGCTCAGGTCCGCGTCCATGCCTCCCCCTCTACTCCGCATCACAAGCGCGGGCGCCGAAAATTCGGCGTTTTTATGAATAGTTGCAGTATTGACGGTTTTCGTCGCCACGAGCAAGCGCAAAACCCCTTTAAATTCATGCAATTAAAAAATGCGTCCGCTGGCATGGATGTTGCCACACTCAGCAGAGCCGCGCCCACACGCGGCACACAACTACAGCAGGCTGCCACAGCCGCAAGGAGGAGAGATTCATGCATCACCCCACCCCCGCCATCCACCCTCCCCCCGCGCCCATCGTCGCGGTGGAAAACCTGCGCAAGCGCTTCGACGGCCAAGTCGTGCTGGACGGCGTCTCCTTCGCCGCCTCCGCCGGCGAAGTGGTGTCGCTGATCGGCGCCAGCGGCTCCGGCAAGAGCACCTTGCTGCGCTGTCTCAACCTGCTGGAAGTTCCGGACGACGGCCGAGTGCTGATCGCCGGCGAGGAGATCGCCCTGCGCACCGACAAACGCGGCCGGCGCGCGCCGGCCGACCCGCGCCAGGTGGACCGGCTGCGCTCGCGGCTGGGCATGGTGTTTCAGAACTTCAATCTATGGCCGCACATGACGGTGCTGGAAAACCTGATCGAGGTGCCGGTGCGCGTCCTGCGCCAGCCGCGCGCCGAAGCGGTGGCGCTGGCCGAGACGCTGCTGGAGAAAGTGGGCATGGCGGACAAGCGCCAGGCCTATCCGGCCTTTTTGTCCGGCGGCCAGCAACAGCGGGTGGCCATTGCCCGCGCGCTGGCCACCCGGCCAGCGGTGATGCTGTTCGACGAACCCACCTCCGCGCTGGACCCGGAACGGGTGGGCGAGGTGCTGCGGGTGATACGCCAACTGGCGGATGAAGGCTGCACCATGCTGCTGGTCACCCATGAAATGGCCTTCGCCCGCGAAGTGTCCAGCAAAGTGCTGTTCCTGCATCAGGGCCGCATCGAGGAAGCCGGCCCGCCGGAACAGGTTTTCGCCGCGCCGCGCAGCGAACGCTGCCGCCAGTTTGTCAACGCCTGACACCCAGGGAGAAACCCCATGAACCGATTCCGCGCCCTCATCGCCGCCTTCGCCGTCCTGTACTGTGCCGCCGCGGCCGCCAATCCGCTGCGCATCGGCATCGCCGCCGAACCCTACCCGCCGTTCACCATCAAGCAGAGCAACGGCCAATGGAGCGGCTTTGAAGTGGAGCTGGTACGCAAGCTGTGCCAGCGCCTCAAACAAAGCTGTCAGATCGCCGAAGTGTCCTGGGACGGCATCATCCCCGCGCTCAACAGCAAGAAGATAGACGTGATCTTCAACTCCATGTCCATCACCCCTGAGCGGGAAAAAGTCATCGCCTTCAGCCTGCCTTATTACTACACCGCCTCCGAGTTCGTCGGCCCCAAGGGCCAGAAAGCCGTCCTCAGCCCGGCCGGGCTCAAGGGCAAGACCCTGGGCGTGCAATCCGCCACCACCAACGCCAACTTTCTGAAGAAATACTACGGCGCCGGCTCCGTCATCCGTTACTACAACACCCAGGACGAACTGAACGCCGACCTCGTCGCCGGCCGCGTGGACCTGATGCTGCTGGACGCGCTGGCCGCCAGCGATTTCCTTGGCGGCAAGGACGGTTCCGGGCTGGAATCCAAGGGCCTGGCGCCCAAGGACCCGCTGTTCGGCCCCGGCATCGGCGCCGGCCTGCGCAAGACCGACGTCGCGCTCAAGCGGCAGTTCGACCAGGCCATCCTGCAACTGCGCGCCGACGGCAGCTTCGACGCCATCCAGAAGAAATACTTCAAGGTCAACATCTCGCCGGACGCCAAGTGACAGCGACCCGCCCGCCTGAGCCGCCCCAGGGAGAGCCTATATGCTGGATGCACTGCAACAAGCCTACGACGCCGTAGTCCGCGACTGGGGCCCCGCCCTGCTGCAAGGCGCCGTGGTCACGCTGGAAATCTCCTTGGGCGCTTTCGCGCTGGGCCTGGTCATCGGCCTGGCCACCGCTCTGGTCAAACTGGGCGGCCACCCGCTGCTCAAACGGCTGGCCAACGCCTACACCAGCGTGTGCCGCTCGCTGCCGGAACTGCTGCTGATCCTGCTGCTCTACTACGCCGGCGGCGACGCCATCAACGCGCTGGCGGCGCTGCTGGGCCAGCCGCAGGTGGAGGTGAACGGCTTCGCCGCCGCCATCGTGGTGCTGGGCATCGTGCAAGGCGCTTACGCGGCGGAAATCATGCGCGGCGCGGTGCAGGCGATACCGCACGGCCACATCGAGGCCGCGCGCGCCTTCGGCTGCGGCCGCTGGCTGACCGCCCGCCGCGTGATCCTGCCGGAGATGATGCCCTACGCGCTGGCCGGCCTGGCCAATCTGTGGCTGGTGCTGATCAAGGACAGCGCGCTGATCAGCGTGGTGGGCTACAGCGAACTGCTGTTCACCACCAAGCAGGCCGCCGGCTCCACCCGCCAATACCTGCTGTTCTATCTGACCGTGGCCGCCATCTACCTATTGATGACCCTGCTGTCCAACGCCGGCTTCAGCCTGATTGAACGCCGCTTCCGCCGCTGGCAACCGGCGCTGTGAACGGGAGACCCGCATGAACTTCCAATGGCTGCAAGACTACGGCCCCATGCTCTGGCGCGGCGTCGCCGTCACCGCGCAATTGCTGCTGCTCTCCGGCGGCCTGGGCTTCGCGCTGGCGGTGGCGGTGGGCTTTGCCCGGCTGTCCCGCCAGCCCTTCCTCGCCTGGCTCAGCCTGTCCTTCACCAATTTGATCCGCGGCACCCCGCTGCTGGTGCAGATCTACGTGCTCTATTACGGCCTGGGCAGCTTGTTCGCCGGCTTTCCGGCGCTGCGCGACAGCCTGCTGTGGCCTTATCTGCGCGAAGGCTTCTGGTACGTGGCGCTGGCGCTGGCGCTGAGCGTGGCCGGCTATGTCGGCGAAGTGGTGCGCGGCGGCCTGGCCGCCGTGCCCAAGGGCGAACTGGAAGCCGCCCGCGCGCTGGGCATGTCGCGGCTGACCGCGGCGCGACGCATCTGGCTGCCGCGCGCGCTGCTGATCCTGCTGCCGTCCTTGGCCGGCGAAACCGTGCTGCTGCTCAAATCCACCGCGCTGGCCTCCACCGTGGCGGTGATGGACGTGCTGGGCGCGGCCAACCTGGTGCGCGCGCAAACCCTGCGCACCTACGAACCGCTGCTGACCGTGGCGCTGATTTATTTCGCGCTGGCCTGGCTGATAGAACGCGTCTTTCTGCGGCTGGAAAAGAGACTGCCGGTCCGCACCGCCTTCTGACACCGTCCTACACCATTATTACGGAGACCTCCATGCGCTTTTCCCCTCTGGTCGAACGCATCGCCGGCGAACGCGTCGATGCCTGGAACATCCACCTGGCGGCGCAGCAAGCCGCCGCCCGCGGCGAGGACGTGATCATCCTCAGCGTGGGCGATCCGGAGTTCGCCACCCCGGCCCCCATCATTGAACGCGCGGTGGCCGCGCTGCGCGACGGCGACACCCACTACAGCCCGGTGGACGGCCGCGCCGACCTGCGCGCCGCCATCGCCCGCCGCCACGCCGCCGCCACCGGCCTGGACATGGACGCCGACAACGTCATCGTGGTGGCCGGCGCGCAAAACGGTCTGTTCTCCGCCGCGCTCTGCCTGTGCCAGGCCGGCGACGAAGTGCTGGTGCCGGAACCGATGTACCTGACCTACGAAGCCAGCATCCGCGCCAGCGGCGCCGCGCTGGTGCCGGTGCCGGTCAAACCCGCGGACGGTTTCCATCTGGACCTGGCCGCGTTGGAAGCCGCCGTCACCCCGCGCAGCCGCGCGATCTTCCTCGCCACCCCCTGCAACCCCACCGGCGCGGCGCTGCGCCCGGACGAACTGGCCGCGGTGGCCGCGCTGGCCCGCCGCCACGACCTGTGGGTGGTGGCCGACGAAGTCTACGCCGGCCTCAGTTTCGAAGCCCCGCACCACAGCATCGCCGCCCTGCCCGGCATGGCGGAACGCACGCTGACCCTGGGCAGCCTGTCCAAATCCCACGCCATGGCCGGCTGGCGGCTGGGCTGGGCCGCCGGCCCGCGCCCGCTGATCCAGCACATGGGCACCCTGGCCCTGTGCATGCTCTACGGCCTCCCCGGCTTCATCCAGCAAGCCGCGCTGCTGGCGCTGCAAGACTATGACGCCTTCGTCGACCCCGTCCGCGCGCTGTACCGGCGGCGGCGCGACCTGGCCCACAGCCTGCTCAGCGGCGTGGACGGCCTGCACTGCCCGCTGCCGGAAGCCGGCATGTTCCTGCTGCTGGACGTGCGCGGCTGCGGCCTGGAGGCCGGGGATTTCGCCTGGAAACTGTTTGAAGCCACCGGCGTCTCCGTGCTGGACGCCGCCGCCTTCGGCCCCACCGCCGCCGGCTTCATCCGCCTGGGCCTGGTGGTGGACGACGAACGCCTGGCCGAAGCCTGCCGCCGCATCGCCCGCTTCGCCGGCCAACTGCGCGCCGCCGCGCCGAGACAAAAGGAATCCGCATGAGCGCCACCCTGGGCAGCTACCTCACCGCCTGGCTGGCGGCTTACGACGTCGACACCGTGTTCGGCATCCCCGGCGTCCACACCATCGAGCTCTACCGCGGCCTGGCCGGCAGCGGCATCCGCCACATCGCCGCCCGCCACGAACAAAGCCTGGGCTTCATGGCCGACGGCTACGCCCGCGTCAGCGGCAAACCCGGCGTCTGCTTCGTCATCACCGGCCCCGGCCTCACCAATATCGCCACGGCCATGGGCCAGGCCTACGCCGACTCCATCCCGCTGCTGGTGATCTCCGGCGTCAACGCGCGCGGCAAGCTGGGCTCCGGCGACGGCCACCTGCACGAACTGCCGGACCAGCACGCGCTGGCCAGCCAGATCGCCGCCTTCAGCCACACCCTGACCGCGGCGGCGGAACTGCCCCAAGTGCTGGCGCGCGCCTTCGCCGTGTTCGACGGCGGCCGCCCGCGCCCGGTGCACATCGAAATCCCGCTGGACCTGATGGCCGCGCCCGCCGACGGCCTGCCGCCGCCACAAGCGCCGGCGATGCGGCTGCTGCGCGGGCC
>NZ_JAJOHW010000081.1 GCF_021129195.1 Chromobacterium aquaticum
GCAGTTCAAGCAGGCGGTGCGACGCCAGACCGGGTTGGGGCGCAACGATGAGAAACGGGCGCTGGCGACGCTGGAGCAACTGCTGCCCACCGATCAGCAGCGCCGCTTCGCGCTGGAACTGGCGATTCTGCTATTGCAGGCGGCCGGCCCCATCAGCCAGGAAAAGCAGCAGCGGCTAGGCCGGCTGGCGCTGGCGATGGGGGTAGCGCAGCGCAACGGCGGCGTGGCGGCGGAAACGGTCAAGCCGGCGACCAAGCGCGCGCCGCGTCAGCGCAAGCCCAAGCCGGCGGCCTGAGCGCGGCTTTGCCGCGGCGCCGGCGCGGGGTACACTGCGCCGGCCCAAGCCAGAGAACACATGCATGAACGCAAGCCAAGCCAATAATCCCACCCACGGCGTCACGCTGGAGCAGATGCTGAACCAGCTGGTCGGCCACTACGGCTGGCCGGAGCTGGGCCGGCGCATCCAGATCCGCTGCTTCAATCACGATCCCAGCGTCAAATCCAGCCTGGCCTTCTTGCGCCGCACCCCGTGGGCGCGCCAGCAGGTGGAAGACTTGTTCGTGGCGCTGAAGACCCGGCCGCAGGCGGCCGCCGGTTCCGGAACGGACTCCCGTCCGCGGCTGTTTTCCAAAAAATCGTCCTGACGATCCATTGTCCCTGTCCACGGTTTGACGCTGTATTGCGTTATGGCGATGGGAACCCCCTATCGTCAGCCGGGAGCGTGAGATGGAACTGGAAATCAGCGTGGAAGCGGAGAAGAAGTACTTGAACAGCCTGGTGGCGCTGACCGTGGTGCTGTTGTCGGTGTTCATGGGGCTGGGCAAGCTGAAGGACGACAATATCGTGCAGGCGCGCCAGCTATTGAAGGCGGACGCGGTGGACAGCTGGTCCGAATACCAGTCCAAGAAGATCAAGCAGCACCTGGCGGAAAGCAGCCAGCGCCAGACGCGCTTGCTGGCGCTGGCCAATCCGGCGGCGGCGGCGGCCTTGCGGCCGGAGCAGGCGGCGATTCAACACGATATCGCCCGCTACGCGGCGGAGGCGCAGGCCTTGCAGCTCAAGGCCAAGGCCAAGGAGCAGGGCTTCGAGGAGTTGAACGCGCGCCATGAGCTGTTCGACGTCAGCGACGCCGGCCTGTCCATCGCCGTCGCCTGCGCCGCGGTGGCGGCGCTGGCCGCCAATTTCATTCCGCTATTGTGCGCCTGGGGTTTTGGCGCGCTGGGCGTGTTTTTCTGGGTGGCGGGTTTCGCCGGCTGGAACATTCATCCGGGCTGGATCGTTTCCCTGCTGGGCTGAGTCTCCGCGACAGCGGCCCTATCGGCGGCAGGGTTGCAAGCGTCATTGATTTGGCTCAGGCTGTCGGGGTTTTCGCATGCAGTGTGTTTTGTTCTGAATGATCCTGACAGGAGATGAACGATGAAACTGTATTTGTCCCCCGGCGCCTGCTCGCTGTCGCCGCATATCGTGTTATTCGCCAGCGGCCTGCCGTTTGAAACCGAGAAGGTCAATCTCAAGGTGCAGCCGCATCTGACCGAGGGCGGGGTGGATTTCTCCACCATCAATCCGCGCGGCTATGTGCCGGCCTTGCTGCTGGACAACGGCGAACTGCTGGCCGAGGGCGTGGCCATCGTGCAATACCTGGCGGACCAGGTGCCGGCCAAGCAATTGGCGCCGGCCAATGGCACGCTGGAGCGCTATCGGCTGCAGGAATGGCTGAACTATATCGCCACCGAGGTGCACAAGGGCTTCTCGCCGCTGTTCTATCCCAATAGCGATGAACTCAAGCAGCAGACCTGGGACAAGCTGACCCGCCGCCTGGGGCTGGTGGAGCAGCAGCTGGCGAAAACGCCGTATCTGCTGGGCGAGCGTTTCAGCGTGGCCGACGCCTATCTGTTCACCTGCCTGAACTGGGCGCAGTTCGTGCAGCGCTCGCTGGGCGATTTCCCGGCGCTGATCGATTTCCAGAAACGCGTGGCGGCGCTGCCCTTCGTGCAGCAGGCCTTGAAAGCGGAAGGCTTGCTGGAATAATTCCAACTGGAACAGGAATAAGTTCGCTGTTCCAGACAAGATCATGCCCGGCTTCGGCCGGGCATTTTTCATCGCGGGTGGATTTATACTGCCTCGGCCTGCAGGTGCCGCAGATACGCGTCCGCGCTGGCCTCGATCTCGGCATCGCTCAGATCGTGCTCGGCGCCGTGCAGCGCGAAGCCGGGCAGCCATTCGGCGCGGAGGTAGCGGCAGGTCAGCTCGAACGGCCGCAGCACTTCCTCCATCCGGTACCGATAGCGGCCGTCGGGCGCGAAGTCCCGCTCGCGTATGCCGGTGGATACCGCCACGCTGATGCGCTTGTCCCGCATGCGCCAGTCTTCCGGCCATGCGCCGATGGCGAAGCCCTCGTCCAGCACCTGGTCCTGCCAGGTTTTCAACAGCGGCGGCGAACTGAACCAGTACAGCGGGAATTGCAGCACGATGCGTTGGTGGCAGTTCAGCAGCGCTTGCTCGCGCGCCACGTCGATCTTGCCGTCCGGATAGGCCTGATAGAGCGAGTGCACGGTGTAGCGTTCCGGATGCCGGCTCAGCGCGGCCATCCAGCGGCGGTTGATGCGGGATTGTTCCAGATCGGGGTGGGCAACGATGATCAGGGTTTTCATGGCGCTTCCTGTAAAATGGGAGCGGCCATGCTAACAATGGATCAAGCTGTTGATAAGTATGCACTTTTTTGTTTCATAAGCACCAAAAGGTAACCGTGCCCGCATGAGCGAACTGAATTTTCCCATCGACGCCACCGTGCGGCTGGTGGGCGGCAAATGGAAGTGCGCGATCCTGTGCCATTTGTCCGAGGACAGCCGGCGCACCGGCGAACTGCGCCGCTTGCTGGGCGGGGTGTCGCAGAAGGTGCTGACCGAGCAGCTGCGCGAACTGGAGCGCGACGGCCTGATCACGCGCACGGTTTACGCGGAGGTGCCGCCGCGGGTGGACTACCGGCTGACCGAGCTGGGCGACACGCTGCGGCCGGTGATAGACGCGATGTGCGCCTGGGGCGCTTTCTATCTGGAGCGGCCGACGGCGGGCGTATAATGCGGGCGCGATAAAACCAGAAAAAGGCTGTCCCGTGAAACTTGCGCCTCTCCTCGTCTCCTCCCTGTTGGCCGCGCTGGCCGCAAACGGCTGGGCCGCCCCGCTGAAACTGCGGGTGCTGGAAACCTCCGACGTGCACATGAACCTGCTGGATTACGACTACTACCAGGACAAGCCGACGCAGGATTTCGGCCTGGCGCGCGCGGCGACGCTGATCCGCGCGGCGCGGCAAGAGGCGCGCAACAGCCTGCTGATAGACAACGGCGATCTGTTGCAGGGCAATCCCTTGGGCGATCTGGTGGCCAAGGTTCAGCCGCTGCGCGCTGGCGAGGTTCATCCCGCCTACAAAGTGCTTAACTGGCTGGGTTACGACGCCGGCAATATCGGCAACCACGAATTCAATTACGGCTTGCCCTTTCTCGGCCAGGCGCTGAAGACGGCGGCCTTTCCCTACGTCAACGCCAATGTGGTGGACGCCAGGACCGGTCAGCCCTATTTCCAGCCCTATGTGCTGCTCAAGCGCGAATTCAAGGACGAGGACGGCCAGCCGCAGACGCTTAACATCGGCGTGATCGGCTTTGTGCCGCCGCAGATCATGCAGTGGGACAAGGCCAATCTGCAGGGCAAGGTGGAGGTGAGGGACATCGTCGACACCGCGCGCCGCTATCTGCCTGAACTGAAGCAGAAGGGCGCCGACATCGTGATCGCGGTGCCCCATTCCGGTTTCGAAAAAGGCGATAGCGCGCGCTTCGCCGAGAACTCGGTGGCCGGCCTGGCCGAGGTGGCCGGCATCGACGCCATCCTGTTCGGCCACGCCCACGCGGAATTCCCGTCTTCCGCCTTCGCCGGCTATCCCAAGGTGGACCTGGCCGCCGGCACCATCAACGGCGTGCCGGCGGTGATGCCGGGACGCTGGGGCGATCATATCGGCGTGGTGGACCTGGTGCTGGAGCGCGGCGACGGCGGCTGGAAAGTCAGCGGCAAACAGGCCGGCCTGCGCGCCATCTACGACAAGCAGGCCAAGAAATCGCTGGCGGCCGCCGAGCCCAAGGTGGCCGAGCTGATCGCCGCCGAGCATCGCCGGACGCTGGACTATGTGCGCGGCAAGGTGGCGGAAACCCGCGCGCCTATCTACAGCTACTTCGCCCAGGCGGCGGACGATCCCTCGGTGCAGATCGTGGCCGAGGCCCAGGCCTGGTATGTGAAGAACGCGGTCAAGGGCACCGAGTACGAAGGCTTGCCGGTCTTGTCCGCCGCCGCGCCGTTCAAGGCCGGCGGCCGCCAGGGCTGGAATTACTACACCGACATCCCGGCCGGCCCGCTGGCGATCCGCAATCTGGCCGATCTCTACATCTATCCCAATACGCTGAAGGCGGTGAAGGTCAGCGGTCGCGAAGTGCGCGAATGGCTGGAGATGTCGGCCGGGCAGTTCCTGCGCGTCGATCCCAAGGGAGCCAAGAGCCAGCCGTTGCTGAACCCTGAATTCCGCTCCTACAACTTCGACAGCATCGCCGGCGTCAGCTATGAGATCGACGTCAGCCGGCCGGCGCGCTACGACGCCGACGGCAAGCTGGCGGCGCCGGACAGCCATCGCATCGTCAAGTTGAGCTATCAGGGCAAGCCGATAGACGAGAACGCCAGCTTCCTGGTGGCCACCAACAACTACCGCGCCTCCGGCGGCGGCCATTTCCCCGGCATCGACGCCAGCCGCGTGGTGGTGGATTCGCCGGATGAAAACCGCGCGGCGGTGGCGGCCTATCTGGCCGAGCGCAAGGTGGTGAACCCGGCGGCCAAGCCGGCCTGGCGCATCCAGCCGGTGGCCGGCGTCGCGATGCGTTTCGACACCGGCGCCGGCGCGCTGCGCTATCTGGCGCGCCAGCCGCAGTTCCGCCTGGCGGCGGAGCATGGCGACGGTTCGGTGAGCCTGGAGCTGGTGGAGTAGTTGTCGTTAACGTCCCTCATTCCCTTATGGGAGGGGGCTTGGAGAGAGGGGCAAGAGGATCTCCGCGTCTATGCAGCTGGCTGTGGACCTCGGCCGGTTGCAGCGCCTCGCGCAGCCGCGCCAGCGCGGCGTCGATGCGGGCCTGGCCGCACATGAACAGGTCCAGCGCGGCGTAGCCGTGTTCCGGCCAGGTGTGGATGCTGAGGTGGGATTCCATCAGCAGCAGGATGCCGGTGACGCCCTGGGCCTCGCCGAAGTGGTGGACGTGGCCGGCCAGCACGGTGGCGCCGGCGGCCTGCGCCGCCTGGCGCAGCGCCTGTTCCACCCGGGCCGGATCGCTGAGGCGCTGCGGCGGGCAGCCGTGAAAATCCGCCAGCAGATGCCGGCCAATCGCCGTCTTCATTTATGGCCGCCGCCGCCGCTGCCCCAGCCGGAGGAGCCGCCGCCGCTACCGCTGCTCCAACTGCGGGAGCTGGAGGCGCGGCTGTCCATATTGGAAAAATTGAGCATGGTGGTGATCACGATCACCAGCAGGCAAAATGCTTTATAGAGTCCTGGCGACATCGGCATTCATTCCTTCTGCTTGAGCGGTATCGCCAGCACGCAGCAGGCGAAGAAGCAGATCAGCAGACCATCGCCGATATCCTGGCTCAGGAAGGCCAGCGGCAGATTGATCAATAACAGCACCAGGCCGAATTTGACGGCGATGGCCTTCAAATCCCCGCCGTCGTCCTCGGCGGCGGAAAAGCCCGGCTCTATCGGCGTGGCGCTGCCGAACCAGCGGCCGACCTCGACCGAGGTGGCCAGGCTGCTGCAGCTCCAGGTCAGTTCCTGCGCCGACAGCTCGCGCGACAAGCGCTTCTGGCCGCCGGAGATCTGGTATTCGCTGAGCTGCACCTGGTCGCCCAGCTTGGCGCGCCAGGGGAAGGCGCCGGCGGCGTAGACGACGCGGGCGGCGTAGTCGGGATAGGCGCGCTGATAGGCCTTGTTGCCCAGCATCGCGTAATCGGCGCGCAAGCTGTCCACCCACACGTCCATCAACTCGCCGATGAACCAGCCGTCGCCGCTTTCCACCAGCCAGCGGAAGCCCTTGTCCACGTTGTAGAGCAGGTATTCGCACCAGCGGCTGTCGGGGTCCTCTGCCTCGGCCCACACCAGCGCGCCGGTCAGCGTCCATGGCAGCTTGTCTATGGTGGCGGTCTTGCCCAGTTCCAGCGTCAGCGGCGTGTCCAACTGCTGTTGCGCGGCGCCCAGCGCCAATGCGCGGTCGCCGCTGGCGTCCACCTGGGCGTGGCAGTGGCCGCAGACCAGTTGGGTGGCGGTGCCGGCGCGGTAGCTCAGCGGCGCGGCGCAGGACGGGCATTCCAGCGAGGCGACGCTGCCTTTCAGCTTGCCGGTGGCCTCTTCTATCATCCGCGTGTCGCGCAGCCGCTCCATGCGCAGTTGCGGCAGGGTGACGGCGTTGCCGAGGAAGAGCTGGGGGTGTTGTGGATCGTCGGAGTAATCCAGCGTCAGGAATTGCGCCTGGCGGCGCGCGTCCACCACCTTGGCCTGCCAGCCGGCGCCCACCTGGAACGGCAGTTCGCCCTCGCCGGCGGTGCACTCGGCGGTGCGCACATCGGAAATCACGAAATCGGCATCGCCGTGACGGAAGACCGCGCCGGGTTGCTGACTGTCGAAGTCGCCGGCTTCCTGCACCGCGCCGCCGGCCAGCGTCAGCGTGTACTGGCCGACGCTTTCCGACAGCCAGCCGTCGCCGCCGTCGTCGAACAGCAAATACCATTCGTTCCACAGGCCGGCGTCGTAGCGCAGCTGGATGCGGCCGACGACGTTGAAGCCGCGGCCCAGGTACTGGCCGCAGCTGGTGATCTGCAGCGGCGAGTAATCATTGAGCAGCGCCGCCATCTTGCCGATGTCGCGCACGCTGTCCGCGTCGCGCAGCAGCGTGCTCTGGCAATAGGCGCACACCGCCATGGCGGAGGCTTCGGACTTGAACTCGACATCGGCGCCGCAGGAGGGGCAGGCAATACGGTACATGCGCTAGCTTAGCCCACCAGTTTCTTCAGCACGTCGGCCTTGGCCGCGTCGTAATCCGCCTGCGTGATCAGACCCTGATCCAGCAGGCCCTTGAGCTGGGCCAGCTTGGCTTGCGGATTGTCCGCCGCAGGCGCGGCGGCTGGCGTTGCCGGCGCGGCTTGCACGGCGGGGGCCTCCGGCTGCACCGCCTGCTGCATGGCCTGGCCCATCAATTGGCCGACGCCGACGCCGGCCGCCAGCCCGGCGCCCAGGCCGGCGATGCCGCCCTCGTTCTGCGCCGCCAGCGGAATGCTTTCCGCCGCCTGGTAGCGGGTGTACTGGTTGAGATCACCGGCCATGCCCATGGCGATGCGCTTGTCTATGGCTTTTTGCAGCTCTTCCGGCAGCGAGATGTTTTCCACCGCGAAGCTGTCCAGCGCCAGGCCCAGGCGCTGGAAAACCGGGACCAGCGCCTCGCGGATCTTGTCCGCCATCAAGCCCTGATTGCCGGCCATGTCGAGGAAGGGCACGCCGCTGCCGCCCAGCACGCTGCTCATGGTGGCCACCACCTGGTTGCGCAGCTGTTGTTCCAGTTCGTCGCGGGTATAGCTGTCGCGGGTGCCGCTGACCTCGGTGAAGAACAGGCGCGGATCGGCCACGCGGTAGGAATAGACGCCGAAGGCGCGCAGCCGCACCATGCCGAAGTCCTGGTCGCGTATCGTCAGCGGCTGGGCGGTGCCCCATTTGCGGCCCAGTTGCAGCCGGGTGCTAAAGAAGTGCACATCGGATTTGAAGGGGGATTCGAACAGCTTGTCCCAGTTCTTCAGATAGGTCAGCACCGGCAGGGTCTGGGTGGTCAGCTTGTACATGCCGGGTTCGAACACGTCGGCGATCTTGCCTTCGTTGATGAACACCGCCGCCTGCGATTCCCGCACCGTCAGGCTGCCGCCGTACTGGATCTCGTTGTCCTGCATCGGATAACGCCAGGCCAGCACGCCGTCTTCCTGTTCTTGCCACTCCAGGATGTCGATGAACTGCTTCTTGATGAAAGACATCAGGCTCATAGTGTCTGCTCCAATTGAAAAGGCGCGGCCGGGTTCAGGACAGGCTGCCGGCGTTGATCAGGCCCACCGCCAGGTGGATGGATCCGGCCAGGATGCCCATCGCCAGATTATTGTCTATCAGCGCGCGGCTCAGATCCTTCAGACAGCGCGCCACCACCATGTGGACGACGATCTGCACCAGCATGGCCAGCAGCGCCCACAGCATGAAGCTGTTCCAGTTGTTCAGGTGCCAGGCGCTGGAGGCCAGCGTCAGCGAGAAGCCCAGCAGCGCGCCGGCGAAGGACACCGCGGCGGCGTGGCCGTTGTCGCGGATCAGCTTCAGCTCGTCTATCGGGGTGACCCAGCAATAGATCACCGCGAACAGCGCCAATAGCGCGAGGCCGCTGCCCATATAAGTCAGGTAGGCGAGCAGGGCGGGCAGGAAGGCGGCAATCATGGTCGGGCGTCCTTTGTCGGTGCGGTGCGCGCACGGCGGTAGGCCGTGGGCTGGGGCATAATGGCGGCTATTCTACCCACAATGACAATCCAATGCGAAATCGCTTGCTGATAGTATCGGTGTTTATCGTGGCCTCCTGCGGGCTGGCCTACGAGCTGATCACCGGCGCGCTGGCCAGCTACCTGCTGGGCGACTCAGTGCTGCAATTCTCTTCCATCATAGGCTGTTACCTGTTCGCGATGGGGGTGGGCTCCCATCTGTCCAAATACGTGAAGGACGAGCGGGTGCTGGACGCCTTCATCGAGATCGAGCTGCTGGTCGGCCTGATCGGCGGCGTGTCCGCCGCCGTGCTGTTCCTGGTGTTCGCCTGGGCCGGCGAGCCGTTCCGCCTGGTGCTCTACGGTCTGGTGTTCGTGATCGGGGTGCTGGTGGGCATGGAGATCCCGCTGGTGATGCGGGCGATGAACCAGCGTCAGGCCAGCTTTTCCGAGCTGGTCAGCCAGGTGCTGACTTTCGACTACCTGGGCGCGCTGGCGGTGTCGCTGCTGTTCCCGCTGGTGTTGGCGCCCAGGCTGGGCCTGTCGCGCAGCGCGCTGCTGTTCGGCTTGCTCAACGCCGGCGTGGCCTTGTGGGCCTGCCGCGCCTTCCGCCACGAATTGCGCCGGCCCGGCCTGCAACTGGCGCGCAGCGGCGTGGTCTTGCTGCTGCTGATCGGCGGTTTTCTGGCCTCCGACCAACTGACGCGCTGGAGCGAGAAAGCGGTGTACGGCGACGAGATCATCCACGCCGAAACCACGCCCTATCAACGGCTGGTGATCACCAAGTGGAAGAGCGATCTGCGGCTCTACATCAATGGCAATCTGCAATTCTCCAGCCGCGACGAACACCGTTACCACGAGGCGCTGGTGCATCCGGTGCTGGCCAAGCTGCCGTGGGCGCGCAATGTGCTGGTGCTGGGCGGTGGCGACGGCCTGGCGGTGCGCGAGATGCTGAAATACCGCAATATCCAGCACATCACCCTGGTGGACCTGGACCCGGCGATGACCCGGCTGTTCAGCCGCTCCGAGCCGCTGCGCGCCTTGAACCAGGGCTCCCTGACCGATCCGCGCGTCACCGTGGTCAACGACGACGCCGCGCGCTGGCTGGAGCAGGACCATGGCAGTTTCGACGCCGTCATCGTCGATTTCCCGGACCCGTCCAATTTCGCCTTGGGCAAATTGTATTCGGTGCCGCTGTACCGGCTGCTGGCGCGCCACCTGGCGGAAAACGGCCTGGCGGTGGTGCAGTCCACCTCGCCGATGCACGCGCCGCGCTCGTTCTGGAGCGTGGACGCCACCTTGCGCGCCGCCGGCCTGCACACCACGCCCTACCATGCCTATGTGCCGTCCTTCGGCGAATGGGGCTTCATCATCGCGTCCAAGAAGCCCGGCTACACGCCGCCGGAAGGCTATACGGTGCCGCTGCGTTTCCTGGACAAGGAGGCCACGCGCCAGATGTTCTTCTTCCCGCCGGACATGCCGCGCTGGAAGGTGCTGCCCAATGAGCTGAACAATCAGCAATTGGTGCACTACTTCGAGCAGGACTGGTCGCAGGTGCTGCGTTGATGCGCCGGCGCGAGGTGTTGCAACTGGCGGCGGCGCTGGCCGGCCTGCCGGCGTTGTCCGGCTGTGAGCGGGTGTTGCGGCTGGGCCTGCCCTTGCGGCTGAACCGGCCGGGCATGGCCGCCGGCCACCGGC
>NZ_JAJOHW010000082.1 GCF_021129195.1 Chromobacterium aquaticum
GTCGCGCGGCTGCTGCGCGTCAATGCCGCCGATAGCGCCGACTTCGCCGCCGATGCCGAATTATGCCGGGCGGCGGCGGTGGACGGCGTGGTGCTGGCCAAGGCCGAGAGCGTCGAGCAACTGGACGCGCTGGCGGCCGGCGCCGCGCCCTTGCTGCCGCTGATCGAAACCGCGCGCGGTCTCGCCGCCGTCGCCGCCATCGCCGCGCATCCGCGGACGGCGCGGCTGTTGTTCGGCGCGCTGGACCTGCAACTGGACCTGGACATCGAAGACGAGGACGAAGGCCTGCTGTTGTTCCGCTCGCAGCTGGTGCTGGCCTCGCGGCTGGCCGGCCTGCCGCCGCCGCTGGACGGCGTCACCGCCACGCTGCGGCCGGAAGCGCTGAGCTGTGATGCGCGGCGGGCGCGGCGGCTGGGCTTTGGCGGCAAGCTGTGCATCCACCCCGCCCAGGTCGCCGCGGTCAATGCCGCCTTCCTGCCGTCCGAGGCGCAGCTGGCCTGGGCGCGGCGGGTTTGCGCGGCGGCGGAACGCGCCGGCGGCGGCGCCACGACGCTGGACGGCGTCATGGTGGACCTGCCGGTGCTGCGCCGCGCCGAGCGGGTGCTGGCGGCTGCCGGCGCGGAGCAAGCGCGGACCTGTCGTTTTTCCAAACCTTGACCTTGAGGAGCATGGACGTGGAAACAGCATGGCAAAGCATGGGGCCGGAGCAGGCCTATCAACAGGCGCTGGGCGCCGGGGTGTTTCAGATTCAGCATTGCGCCGCCTGCGACCGGCACGTGTTCTATCCGCGCGTGAGCTGCCCGCATTGCGGCGGCCAGGAACTGGGCTGGGTGCGGCCCAGCGGCGCCGGCATCGTGTATTCCAGTTCGGTGGTGCGCCGCAAGCCGGAGCAGGGCGGCGATCTGAACATCGCGCTGATCGATCTGGACGAGGGGGTGCGGCTGATGAGCCGGGTGGACGGGCTGGCGCCGGAGCGGGTGCGCATCGGCATGGCGGTGCGCGCGCGCATCGTCGACGAGCAAGGCCAGCCCTTGCTGGTCTTCGTGCCGGCGGGAGCCGCGGCATGAGCGCGGCGCGGAGTCTGCGCGGCGCGGTGGCCATCGCCGGCGTCGGCGTGGCTGGCCTGGGCGAGGCCAAGGGCCGCAGCGAAATGGAAATCCTGGCCGAGGCCGCCGCCGGCGCGATCGCCGACGCCGGCCTGAAACTGGCCGATATCGATGGCCTGGCCACCGCCAGCGTCAACGCCACCATGTGGGGCCTGCCGGTGGCGGAATACCTGGGCCTGCGCCCGCGTTTCCTGGACAGCACCATGCTGGGTGGCTCCAGCTTCGTCGCCCATCTGCAGCCGGCGGCGCTGGCCTTGCAGGCCGGCCTGTGCGACGCGGTGCTGGTCTGCTACGGCAGCACCCAGCGCACGGCGACATTCGGCCGCAAGGCCAGCAATCTGGCGCGGCGCGTGCTCGATCCCATGCCTTATGAACATCCCTACCAGCCGGAACTGCCGGTGACCGCCTACGCGCTGGCCGCCGCCCGGCACATGCACCAGTACGGCACCCGCCGCGAACACCTGGCCGAGGTGGCGGTGGCGGCCCGGCGCTGGGCGCAGCTGAACCCGGAAGCCTATGCGCGCGAAGCGCTGAGCCTGGAGCAGGCATTGGCGGCGCGCATGGTGGCCGATCCCTTGTCGGTGCGCGATTGCTGCCTGGTCACCGACGGCGCCGGCGCCTATGTGCTGGTGCGCGCCGAGCGCGCGCGCGATCTGCCGCGGCCGCCGGTGTATCTGCTCGGCGTCGCCGCCGCCACCTGGCACCGCCAGATCTCGGCGATGCCGGACCTGACCGTGACCGCGGCGCAGGAGTCCGGCGCGCGCGCGCTGGCAATGGCCGGCTTGCGGGCGGCCGACATCGACGCGGTCCAGCTTTACGACGCCTTCACCATCAACACCCTGTTGTTCCTGGAAGACCTGGGTTTCTGCGCCAAGGGTGAGGGCGGGCCCTTCGTCGCCGACGGCGCGATCGCGCCTGGCGGCCGCCTGGCGGTCAACACCAATGGCGGAGGCCTGTCCTGCGTGCATCCGGGCATGTACGGCGTGTTCCTGGTGATAGAGGCGGTGCGGCAATTGCGCGGCGAGTGCGGCGCGCGCCAGGTGGCCGGCGCCGCCACCGCGCTGGTGCACGGCAATGGCGGCACGCTGTCGTCGCAAGCCACCGCGGTGCTGGGCGCGGCCGCAACCCTATGACGGCTCAAGGAGGGCAAGATGGAAAAGCAAGCGATGCTGCAGGACAAAGTGATGGTGGTGACCGGGGCCGGCGGCGGCATAGGCCGCGACATCGCGCTGGCGCTGGCGGCCGAGGGCGCGCGGGTGGTGGTCAACGACATCGGCGCCGCGCTGGGCGGCGAAGGCCGCGATGCCGGGCCGGCGCAGCGGGTGGCGGCGGAAATCCGCCAGCGCGGCGGGCAGGCGCTGGTCAATACCGACAGCGTGGCCAGCGCGGAAGGCGCGGCGGCCATCATCGCCGGCGCGCTCCAGGCTTTCGGCCAGGTGGACGGCGTGGTCAATAACGCCGGCATCCTGCGCGACCGCATCTTCCACAAGATGGGCGAAGACGAGTGGGACGCGGTGCTCAAAGTCCATTTGTACGGCGCTTATTACATGAGCCGCGCCGTCGCGCCGCATTTCAAGGAGCGGATGAGCGGCAGCCTGCTGCATATGACCTCCACCTCCGGGCTGATCGGCAATCTGGGCCAGGCCAATTACGCCGCCGCCAAGCTGGGCGTGGTGGCGCTGTCCAAGTCCATCGCGCTGGACATGCAGCGTTTCCAGGTGCGCTCCAACTGCATCGCGCCCTTCGCCTGGAGCCGGATGACGGGCTCCATTCCGTCGCAGACCGAGGCGGAGCAGGCGCGGGTGGAAAAGATCCGCCAGATGACGCCGGCCAAGATCGCGCCGCTGGCGGTCTTCCTGCTCAGCGACGCGGCGCGCGGCGTCAACGGCCAGGTGTTCTGCGTGCGCAATAACGAAATCTTCCTGATGAGCCAGCCGCGGCCGATGCGCTCGGTGCAGCGCGGGCAGGGCTGGACGCCGCAGACGATAGCCGAGCACGCGATGCCGGCCTTGCAGGCTTCCTTCGTCGCGCTGGATCGTTCGGCCGATGTGTTCAGCTGGGACCCGGTGTGAGCCGGCGAAAACCGCTGAAGAAGCGGAGTTTACATCGGGTCAATGAGCATTTTGAGTTCGTACTCACCGTGCAACGGCTCACCAAGCGCGGCAGACTTTGAACAGGCGTTTAGCCGCTCTTTAGGAGGAGATATGTTGGACTCCCGCCATATCGGCCACGTGCTGACGCCGCACCGCGCGGTGGTGGAGGCCGGGCGGCTGCGGTTTTTCGCCAAGGCCACCGGGCAAAGCGATCCGGTCTATTTCGACCAGGCCGCGGCCGAGGCCGCCGGCTATCCGGCGCTGTTGGCGCCGCCGACCTTTCTATTCTGTCTGGAACTGGACGCGCCGCAGCGGGGCGAGGCCTATCGGCTGCTGGACATCGGCTTTCAGCGGATTCTGCATGGTGAACAGCGTTTCGACTATCGGCGCCCGGTGTTCGCCGGCGATGTGCTGGATTACGCCAGCCGCATCGCCGACATCTATGTCAAGCGCAGCCGCTCCGGCGGCGAGCTGGGCTTTCTTGAAATCGAGACCACGGTCAGCAAGGCCGACGGGCAAGCGGTGGCGGAGCTGCGCCGGATCACCGTGGTGCGGCCGGCATGAGCCGGCGCAACGGAGCCAGGTCATGGAGTCTGTGATGAACGATGTGAAGGATTGGCGCCGGGTTCAGGCCGGCGACGCGCTGCCCGTTTTTGACGCGCCGGCGATCAGCCGGACCACGCTGGCCTTATTCGCCGGCGCTTCCGGCGACCATAACCCCATGCATATCGACAGCGATTTCGCCCGCGCCGCCGGCGAGGACGATGTGTTCGCCCACGGCATGCTGGCGATGGCCTATCTGGCGCAGGTGCTGACGCGCTGGGCGCCGCAGCCGGCCTTGCGCAGCTACCGCGCCCGCTTCGTCGCCATCACCCGGCTGGGCGACAGCCTGCGCTGCGAAGGCTGCGTGCTGCGCGTGTATCAACAGGACGGCGAGCAGCGCGCGCAGCTGCAACTGCGCGCGGCCGACCAGCGCGGCGAGACCAAGCTGATAGGCGAGGCGGTGGTGGCCCTGGCCGCGCCGGCCTAGAGTCTGTTTACGATCTGCTGCGCGTCGCGGGGCATTACGCGGTGAGTACGGCTTCGAAATGCTGATATACCACTTGTGCATTCCGCTTTTTCTCTCGTTTTCGCCTTGTCTCGCTCCTGCTCGCGAGACTTTTGAACAGGCTCTTAGCCAGCCTCCGCCGCGCCGCGGCTGAAATAGAGATCGTGCAGCGCGTCCAGTTCCACCTCGGCGGCCGCTTGCGACAGCAGCACCTTGCCGCTCTGCATCAGGTAGACATGATCGGCCACGGCCAGCGCGCCGCCGGTGTTCTGCTCCACCAGCACAATGGTCTTGCCCGCCCGCTTCAGCTCGGCGAGGACGGCGAACATTTCGCGCACCACCACCGGCGCCAGTCCCAGCGAAGGCTCGTCTATCAGCAGCAATTGCGGCTCCGCCATCAGGCCGCGGCCCAGCGCCAGCATCTGCGCCTCGCCGCCGGACAGCGAGCCGGCCGCCTGGCGGCGGCGCTGCGCCAGCTTGGGAAACAGCGCGTAGACCTGGCGCAGATTGTCGTCCGCGCGCGGCCTGGCCTGCGGCGCGAACGCGCCCATGAGCAGGTTGTCCTCCACCGTCATGTCCTTGAACACCAGCCGGCCTTCCGGCACCAGGATCATGCCGCGGCCGGGCATGTCCCAGGCCGGCGTGTCGCGCAGCGAATCGCCGCGCAGGAGGATATCGCCGCCCTGTATCGGCAGCAGGCCGCTGATGGCGCGCAGCAGCGTGGTCTTGCCGGCGCCGTTGGGACCGACGATGGCGGTGAGCCGGCCGGCGGCGAAACTCAGGTCTACATCCCACAAAATGGTGATGGCGCCGTAGCCGGCGCGCAGGCGCTGGACTTCAAGCATGCTCGTCTCCGGTGTAGCTGCTGATCACGCGCGGATCGCGAAACACCGCGTCCGGTTCGCCGTCGGCGATCAATTCGCCGAAATTCAGCACGCAGACGCGCCGGCACAGCCGGCGTATGGTTTCGATATCGTGCTCAATCAGCAGGATGGCCAGCGCGTACTGCTGTTGCAGCCGCTGCAGCAAATCCATGAAGCGGCGCTTGCCCTGGGTCTCCAGGCCGGCCAGCACCTCGTCCAGCAGCAATAGCCTGGGCTGGGTGGCCAGCGCCTTGCCCACCTCCAGCGCCTTCAGTTCGCTCAGGCTCAGCTCGCTGGCCGCCTGGCGCTCGGCCTTGGCGCGCAGCGCCAGCAATTCGAGGATGCGGTCGATCTGCTCGCCGTCGTTGCGGCCGGCGCCGAAGCGCTGCGCCACTTGCAGGTTTTCCCGCACCGTCAGCTGGTGCATCGGCTGCGGCACCTGGAAGGAACGGCCTATGCCCAGCCGCGCGCGCGCATGCAGCGGCAGCGGCAGGATGTCGCGCGACTGGAACAGGATGCGGCCGCCATGCGGCCGGACCAGACCGGATACGGCGTTGAACAGCGTGGTCTTGCCGGCGCCGTTGGGGCCGACCAGGCCGACCACCTCCTGCTCGGCGATCTCCAGGCTGACGTTCTTGAGCGCGGCGAGGCCGCCGAAGCGGATGCTGAGGTCTTCAAGCTTCAACATGGGCGGCCTCCTGGTCGCGGCGGCGCCGGCGCAAGCCGGCCAGCAAGGGCAGCAGCCCGCCGGGGCTGACGATGATCATCAGCGCCAGCAGCGCGCCCAGCATGATTTCATGGCCTATGGGCAGCAGGCTCTTGAACAGTAGCTGATCCGCCAGGTAAACCACCGCCGCGCCGAGCAGCGGCCCGGCGATGCTGCGGTAGCCGCCGAATATCGCCGCGATCACCGGGATGATGGTCCAGGAGCCGTCAAAGGCGTAATCCGGCTCCAGGAAGTTGATGGTATGGGCGTTGAAGGCGCCGACGATCCCGGTCATCGCGGCGGAGATCAACAGCATGCCGGCCTTGAGCCCGGCGCTGTTGACGCCCACCACCCGGGTGGCGTCCTCGGATTCGTGCATCGCCTTCAGCGCCAGGCCGTGGTCGCTGTCGCGCAGCCGGCGGTAGAGCGCGACGAATAGCAGCACCACGGTCAGGATCACCAGATAGGCGCCGACCTTGCTGGATAGATCGAAACCGGCGACGCGCGGCAGCGGTGGAATGCTGGACAGGCCGCCGGCGCCGCCGGTCAGGCCGCGCCACTCGGTGGCGAGGATGCGGAAGATCTGCGAATAGGCGAGGATGGCCAGCGCGAAATAAGGGCCCTTCAGCCGCAGCGCCGGCAGCATCGCCAGCGAGGCGACGGCGGCGCCGACGCCGCCCAGCAGCATGGAGGGCAGCACCGGCCAGCCCAGCCGCAGCGTCAGCAAGGCCGACACATAGGCGCCGACGCCGAAGAAGGCGGCATGGCCGAAACTGACCATGCCGCCCAGATTGCCGAGCAGCGCCCAGGCCAGCGCGATGCCGCCCAGGATCAGCGCCGACACGATCAGGCTCATCAGGTAGAGCTGGCGGCCCAGCACCAGCGGCACCAGCAGGTAGAGACCGAACAGCAGCGCGATGGTCCAGCAAGTGGATTTCTTCATCCTCGTCTCCCTGTCACGCCGAACAGGCCGTTGGGCATCAGGAACAGCACCAGCAGGAACAGCAGCATGCCGGCCAGCTCCTGCAGCGCGGAACTGAACAGCGTGACGGTCAGCGATTCGGCGATGCCCAGCAGCAAGGCGCCCAGCAGCACGCCGGGTATCGAGCCGGTGCCGGCCAGCACGGTGATGACGAAGGCCTTGACCGTCAGCGAATGGCCCATCGCCGGCTGGATCACGCCGCTGCTGTAAATGGCGACGCCAGCGCAAGTGGCCAGCGCGCCGGACAGCAGGAAGGAGGCCAGCTCGGTCTTGCGCGGGTTGACGCCCATCAGCTTGGCGGCCTCGCGGTTGCCGGCCACCGCGCGCAGCGCGCGGCCGTGCCAGCTGCGGCCGAGCCACAGCCAGACCGCGCCTATCAGCGCCAGGCTGATACAGAAGAACAGCGCCTCGCTATTCATGCTGTACAGCGGGCCCAGCACCAACGCCTGCTGGAACCAGGCGTTGGCGCTGGAGCGCACGTCCGCCTTCCAGATCAGCAGGATGGCGTTGGTCAGCATGATGCCGATGCCGTAGCTCAGGATCAGCGAATTGAGCTCGCGCTCCTGGCGGATGCGGTCCACCAGCAGGTAGACCAGCGCCGAGCCGATGCACACCACCGCCAGGGCCAGCGGGATGGCCAGCAAGGGGTTGAGCTGCAGCCGGGTTTCGGCGGCGTAGGCGATATAGGCGGCCAGCAGCACCAGTTCGCCGTGCGCCAGGTTGATGATCTTCATGGTGCCGAACACCAGGGCTAGCCCCAGCGCCACCAGGGCGTAGGCGCCGCCGACCAGCATGCCGGAATACAGCGCCTGCAGGATGAGTTCCATCATGGCAGTCGTCCTCGAGGGATGGGCGGCTTACCACGGCAGCGCCGGATAGCGCGGCTTGGCGGTGGCGTAGTCGGCGGGCCAGACGATGTCGATGTCGCCATTGGCGCGGAACTGCCCCATGTGAGCGGTGTAGTTGAGGTTGTCGCCGCGGGCGTCGAAGCGCACCGGCCCCAGCAGCGTCCGCTGCTGGCTGCCGCGCAAGGTGTTCACCAGCGCGCCGGGCTTGCCCAGCACGCCGGCCTGCTCGGTCTTGGCCAGCGCCTCGAACAATAGGCTGGCGATCGCGTAGCTGGTCTGCGCATGGTAGGAGGCGCTGCTCTTGTAGCGCTGGCGGTAGGCCTGGTCGAATTCCAGCGCCAGCGGATTGCTGCCCACCTGGGTGGGCAGCACGGTGGCGCCGTAGACATTGGGCAGCAGTTCCGGGAAGGCGGCGGCCATCTTGGGCGTGGCCAGCGCCCAGGCGCCGACCAGGGCCTTGACCGGCGGCTTGAGCACGCGCGCGGCGCGCAGGATGCCGGCGTAGTCGTTCTCATAGGCGATCATCACGATGGCCTCGCTGCGGTCGCGCAGCTTGATCTTGTTGACGATGGGCTTGAAGTCCTTCACCGCCGGGTCGAAGGGATGCATGACGGTGGCGACGCCGGCGGCGGCGAGAATGGTCTTGAGCTTGCCGGCCAGATCGCTGGTGGCGTCGCGGGTGGAGTAGACGATGGCGGCGGATTTGACGCCCAGGCTGCCGAGCAGGCCGCTCATGCCGCGGGCGTAGCCGGGGTTGTTGCTGATGCGGAAGAAACTCTGCAAGCCGCGCTTCACCATGTCGTCGCTGGTGCCGCCGGGCGTGACGAAGGGCACGCCGGCGCGGTTGGCGGCTTCCGAGGCCGGGCCGGTGATATTGGAGATGGTGCCGCCGACGATGGCGTTCACCCGCTGCGCGGCCAGCTTTTCCACCGCCGCCACCGCCTTGGCCGGCGAGGACTCGTCGTCGACCACGCTCAGCAGCACGCGGTGCTGCGGGTAGCGGCGGGCGAACACATCGGCGGCGATCTGCACGCCGTGGTTCATCTCGCTGCCGGCCAGGGCCAGGGGGCCGGTCAGCGACAATTGCACGCCGACCTTGAAGTCGGCGGCGCCGGCGCTGCCGGCGATCAGGGCCGCGGTCAGCGCGGCGCTCAAGCGGATTCGCATGGTGGTTTCCTCCTTTTATTGTGGCGCGTCCGGCTCAGCCTATGGCGGCGTCGGCGCGCAGTTGCGCGATCTCCTCCGGCGTTTTCCGCAACAGCTCGCCGAGGATCTCGTCGGTGTGCTGGCCCAGCCGCGGCGGCGGCCGCCGGTAGCGCGGCGGGGTGGCGCAGAGCCGCAGCGGGCTGGCGACCGTGGCGCAAGCGGTGGCGTCCGGCTGCTCGATGCGGGCATGCATGCCGCGATGACGCACTTGCGGATCGGCGAATACCTGCTGGTAGTCGTTGATCGGGCCGCAGGGAATGGCGGCGTCCTCCAGCCGCCGCAGCCAGTCGGCGCTGGAGCGCGACAGTAATGCCTGCTCCAGCTGCGGCACCAGTTCGGCGCGGTTGACGATGCGCAGGCTGGCGCTGGCGTAGCGCGGGTGTTCCGCCAGCTCGGGCCGTTCTATCGCGCGGCAGAAGCGCCGCCACTGGCCGTCGTTGCCGGCGGCGACCACGATGTGGCCGTCGCTGCTGGCGAACACCTGGTAGGGCACCATATTGGGATGGGCGTTGCCATGGCGGCTGGCCGGCTTGCCGGTGTGCAGATAGGCGTTGGCGTGGTGGCCGCCCAGCGCCACGGTGCAGTCCAGCAGCGCCAGGTCTATGTATTGGCCAACGCCGCTCCGTTCGCGCGCTTGCAGGGCCGCCAGGATGGCGATGTCGGCGTACAGGCCGGTGACCATGTCGGCCACCGCCACGCCCACCTTCTGCGGGCCGCCGCCGGGCAGTTGGTCGCTCTCGCCGGTGACGCTCATCAGCCCGCCCAGGCCCTGGAACACGAAGTCGTAGCCGGGCTTGTGCGCATAGGGCCCGCTCTGGCCGTAGCCGGTGATCGAGCAATAGATCAGGCGCGGGTTGACCGCGCGCAGGTCGGCGTAGGCCAGGCCATAGCGCGCCAGGTCGCCGACCTTGTAATTCTCTATCAGCACATCGCAGCCGGCGGCCAGTTCGCGCACCAAGCGCTGGCCGGCGGCGCGGGAAATGTCGATGGCGATGGAGCGCTTGTTGCGGTTGGTGGACGCGTAGTACAGCGAGTCCGGCCGTTCGCCGTTGCGATGAGGCAGCCAGGGCGGGCCCCAGTGGCGGGTATCGTCGCCGCAGCCGGGGCGCTCCACCTTGATCACGTCGGCGCCGAGGTCGGCCAGGTTCTGGGTGCACCAAGGACCGGCCAGAATCCGGGACAGATCCAGCACCCGGAGATGGGACAAAGCGCTGTGCATAAGCCTGATTTCTCCTTTGGAATGAGGACGACGCCGCCCTTGGCGCCGGTGCGCGATCTGCTGCGCGGGGCGAGGCGACGTCACACGGCGAGCACCTCTTCGCAATGCTCATGGACTCTGCGTGCATTCCGCTTGCTCAGCCGTTCCCGCCTTGTCTCGCGCTTGCCCGCGCGATGTTGAACAGGCTCTCAGGCAGGCAGCCGCAGCACGTGGCGCGCCAGAATGTTGCGCTGGATCTCGTTGCTGCCGCCGTAGATGGTGGCGGGGGTGGCGTTGAACAGCAGCGCCGGCGCCTGGCCGCCCGCCGGGTCCGCGCCGGCCCAACTGCCGTATTCCCCGGCCAGATCCATCAGCGCCAGGCTGATGCGCTGATAAGTCTCGGTGGCCCAGATCTTCAGCGCGGACACCGCCGGCGGCAGCGCCTCCCCGCGTCGGACCATGGCGGCGAAGTGCTTGTACAGCGCGCCCAGATCCGCCACGTCCAGCTCCAGCCGCGCGTAGCGGTCGGCGAAGACCGGGTCGTCGAAGCCGCGGCAGGCGCGCGCCTGGGTGGCCAGCTGCGCCAGCGCTTGCCGCGCCTGCTTGGGGCTGCCGAGGAAGATGCGTTCGAAGCCCAGCAGCGCCTTGGCGATGCCCCAGCCTTGGTTCAGTCCGCCGACCAGATTGGCGGCGGGCACCCGCACCTGGTCGAAGAACACTTCGCAGAATTCCTGATGGCCGGCCAGCGTGGTGATCGGGCGCACGGTGATGCCGGGGCTGTCCAGCGCGATCAGCAGGAAACTGATGCCGGCCTGGCGCTTGGCCTGTTTGTCGGTGCGCACCAGGGTGAAGATGTGGGTGGCGTCCTGGGCCAGCGTGGTCCAGGTTTTCTGGCCGTTGACGATGAAGTCCGCGCCGTCGGGCACCGCCTCGGTGCGCAGCGCCGCCAGATCGGAACCGGCGTTGGGCTCGGAATAGCCCTGGCACCAGATGTGCTCGCCGGACAGGATCTTGGGCAGATAGCGCTGCTGCTGTTCCGCGCTGCCGTGCTGCAGCAACAGCGGGCCGACCATGATAATGCCCTGGTCCGGCGCGCGCGCCACGCCGTAGCGTTCCTGTTCCTCGATGAAGGCCAGCTGCCGCGCCGGCGACAGGCCCATCCCACCGCAGGCCTTGGGCCAGGCCGGCGCCGCCCAGCCCTGGCGCGCCAGCGTCTGGTGCCAGTCGCGGATTTCGTGCCAGTGCAGCCGCCGCGACGGATGGCGCAGCGCCGGCGGATAGTGGCGGACGAAGAAGGCGCGCAGCAAGTCGCGGAATTCGGATTCGGGCATGGCCTCCCAGTCGGCGTCGCGGGGGAAGTCGCTCAGCGCCGGCGGCGGCGTTTCCGCCGCGGCCGCTTGCGGCGGGCTTAGCCGTCGGTAACGCCGGCGCTGCTGCTCGGCATTGCCCAGCCAGGCGTTCAGGTGCAGCGCGCGCTTGAAGTAGAGGCCGATATCACATTCCTCGGTGTAGCCTATGGCGCCATGCAGCTGGATCGCCAGCCGGCCCATGCCGATGGCTGCGTCGGCGCAACGCGCCTTCAGCCGGCTGATGCGCGCGCTGTCCAGCCGCGCCGGCTCCGCGCGCTCCTCCAGCGCCTCGTCCAGGCTGGCCGCCGCCAGCTCGATCTGGATATGAGCGTCCACCAAGCGATGCTGCAGCGCCTGGAAACTGCTGATCGGGCGGCCGAATTGCTCGCGGTTGGCCAGATAGGGCAGGGTCAGCGCCAGGATCTGGCGCGCATTGCCCAGCAGCTCGGCGCTTTGCGCCAGGCGCGCGGCGTCGTTGGCCTGGCACAGCGCGTCCCGCGCGGCGGGGCCCGCGGCCAGCAGATGGCTGTGCGGCACCGGCGCCTGTTCCAGCGTCAGGCTGCACATCAGGCTGCCGTCTATGCCGGGGCAGCGGTCTATGCTCAGGCCGGGCTGGTCGGCCGGCAGCCACAGCAGCAGCCAGCCCTCGTCGCCGCGCGCGCTCAACAGCCAGCCATGCCGCTCCGCCGCCGCCGGCAGCGCGAAAGTCTTGCCGCCGCTGAGCCAGTAGCGCTGGCCGTCAAAGGCGGCGCGGGTGTCCGCGGTGTCCTCGTCCTGCTGGCCGGCGCGCTCTTGCCAGGCCAGACCCGGCAGCAACTGCCCGGCGGCCAGTTGGGCCAGCAAGTGCGAGCGCAGCGGGCTGTCCGGGCAGGCGGCGAGCGCTTGCGCGGCCTGCACCGCCACCGCGGTGAACGGTTCCGGCAGCAGCGCGCGGCCGGCTTCCTCGGCGATGACGGCGGCTTCGGCCAAGCTCAGGCCCAGGCCGCCGTCGCTTTCCGCCAGCAACACCGCCAGCCAGCCGGCATCGGCCAGTTCGCGCCATAGCTCCGCGGAATAATCCAGCTGGCTGTCGCGTCCGCTGCGGACGCGGCGGCGGTGGTCGTCGCGGCTGAGCAGTGCGCGGGCGCTGTCGCGCAGCTGCGTCAAAACATCGTGCTTCATGTCCAACTCCTTGTCTTTATCCATCGCAAGATGGACGGACATAGACTCGGTGATCTTGTTAGCGAGGACAATTCGCATTTGACGAAGCGAGGATTTGGCTGTGCTTAAGCGCGGTCGGCGCGCGGGTCATGACGCTCGCCTAGGTTTGCGCCATCGCGGCCGGGCTGGCACAATGGCGCCGTTGTCATTGGGGAGTAGCCATCTTCGGCCCAGCCGGAGAGGCCGCGTCAACAAACTTGGGGGCAAGCCCCCATGGCGCGGTCAGCGGCCGGCATTGCCGGCGCCGCCAAGCGAGACCTTTGGCCACGATGCGTTTGCCGCCGGGCAAGCCGCGTCGTTGCGCCATTGTCCATCCGCTTGCCCGGCCCAAGACTATCCATGCTGTTGACCCTGTCGTTTCTGCTCGGCCTCGCCGTCCTGATCTATCTTTCCTGTCAATACTTCGTCAACGCCATCGAATGGTGCGGCCGCCACCTGAATCTGGGCGCCAGCGCCGTCGGCACCGTGCTCGCCGCCTTCGGCACCGCCTTGCCGGAAAGCGCCGTCACCTTGACCGCGATGGCCTTCGGCGGCACGCCGCAGCATCAGGACATCGGCGTCGGCGCCGCGCTGGGCGGGCCGCTGGTGTTGGCCACGCTGGCTTACGCGGTGGTGGGTTTCGCGCTGTGGCGCCACCGCGGCCGGCTGGGCCGCGCCAATTACCTGCTGCGCGTCGATCATCGCCGGCTGGCCGGCGACCAACTGGCGTTCTTGCTGATTTTCGCGTTCAAGGTGGGGCTGGGCCTGCTGGCGTTCTCGATCAAGCCCTGGCTGGGCGTGGTCTTCCTGGCCGCCTATGCCGCCTATGTGTGGCGCGAGATCCGCAGCGCCGACACCGCGCCGGAAGAGGAAGAGCTGGACGCCTTGAAACTGCGCGCCGGCGGCGGCCTGGGCTGGGCGGCGGCGCAGGCGCTATTGGCGCTGGTGGTGATCGCGGCGGCGGCGCATGGCTTCGTCGCGCAGCTGGAAACGCTGGCCGGACACTGGGGCATGGCGCCGCACCTGGTGGCCTTGCTGCTGAGCCCGGTGGCCACCGAGCTGCCGGAAATCATGAATGCGCTGATCTGGCTGCGGCAGGGCAAGGAGCGGCTGGCCTTGGCCAATATCTCCGGCGCGATGATGATTCAAGCGACGATTCCCAGCGCCTTCGGCCTGTTCTTCACTCCGTGGCTTTTTGACAGCGTCTTGCTGTGGTCCGGCCTGGCGACGATGGCGGCGATCACCGGACTGTGGCTGCTGTTCCGGCGCGGCAATGTCGATGGCCGCTGGCTGGTGGGCGCGGGCGCGGTGTATTTGCTGTTTGCCGGCTGTCTGGTGTGACTTGAGAAACGGGTTCCTAAGGGCCTGTTCAAAGTCTGCTGCGCTTCGTGAGCCGTTGCACGGTGAGTACGAGCTCAAAATGCTCATGTACTACTTGTATATTCCGCTTTTTCGCTCGTTTTCGCCTTGTCTCGCTCTTGCTCGCGAGACTTTGAACAGGCTCTAAGCCCGGCGCGCTTGGGCGTGAGTCTTTGCGCAAACTCAGAGGGAGGGTATTGAAAACAGCGGGGCAGGCGCTGGTTGAGTGGATGCCCAGGTGCTTGCCGCCGCGATTTGGGCGCGGGCTGCCGCTATTTCTTTCCTTCCAGCAAAATAGAAGCGGCTTTGACCGAGTTCTCTACATTGACCCGGGAAAAGTCGTCCAATTGGCATTGTTTCAGCACCTCGCGTCTATCCTTGATGAAGTCGATGCGCTCCAGGATGCTCATTCTTTGCAGCTTGCCCTTCCAGTTTTCAATGGAAAACTGATCTCTGGAGTTATTATATTCATCACAATTAATAGGCGATGCGGCCGCATGGAAGGACATGGCGGCAAGGAAAAGGGCGACGAAGTACTTCATTTGATTTCTCTCGACTAGCTTGACGTCAAATTATACTGAGTGGCTTTGGGTATGCGCAATGCGATGGCGTTGCGGCCGAGAAAGCGGAATGCACAGGTGGTGCATGAGCATTTTGAGCTCGTTTTTAACGCGGTACCGCCGCAGCGCAGCAGACTTTGAATAGGTTCTCAGAGCCAGGCCGCCACGCCGCCGTGATGCGAGCAAGTGCCGCGCCGGTGCTGGCTGAAGCTGTAGCTGCCGTCGCGGCAGCGCGCGCTGGCGCCGGCCGGCGCCTTGCCGGAACGGGTATGCGCCGGGCTGTGCACCTCCACGCCATCGGAATTGGTGTAGCTGCCGTGTTCCAGCAGCTGTTCTTGTGCCGGCGCGCTGGCGTGGCGCGGCGGCGTTTTGGCCTGGACCGGGGCGGCCAAGAAGGCCAGGCTCAGGCCGATGACGGCGGCGCAGCGTCGCCAGCCGGCAATGGGGAACTGTGAGAGATTTGTCATGTCATCCGAAAAGTGAATAAATCGCGGGCTTGCGCAGCGAGTTTTAACGCGAGTAATGATAGGTTTTTAATTCTACTTCATTGTCATGAAAAATGCTGGCAATGGATTTGGGGAAATGGAATGAACCGCGGCATGGATCTGACCATGCCGCTCAGAACCGGCTTAGGACGTGTTCACGATCTCGCGAGCCAAGGCGAAACAAGGCGTTGCGGCTGCGAAAGCGGAATGCGCAGGTGGTAAATGCGGCACTCGCCGTGTCACGCTTCACGACGCGCAGCGGATCGTAAACAGTTTCTAAGAGCCTGTTCAAAGTCCCGCGAGCAAGAGCGCGGACGGGTTCTCAGGGAGACATATGGAAGACTTTAAGCAAAGACGCGGCCTGCTGGCTGCGCTGGCGGTTTCGCCCTGGCTGCTGGCTTGTGTCAGGCCGCCGCTGCGGCAGCCGGGCGAGGCGCCGCTGTCGCGGCAGTTGGCGGAACTGGAGCACAATGCCGGCGGCCGTATCGGCGTGGCGGCGCTGGAGGTGGATAGCGGGCGGCGGGTGGCCTACCGCGCCGATGAGCGCTTTCCGATGTGCAGCACCTTCAAGCTGCTGCTGGTGGGCGCCGTCTTGCAGCTCAGCGCCGCGCAGCCGGACCTGCTCTACCGCCATGTGAATTATCAGCGCGAGCAACTGCTCCGCTATTCGCCCATCACCGAGCAATACGCGGAGCAGGGCATGTCGGTCAAGGATTTGTGCGACGCGGCGATGCGCTTCAGCGACAATACCGCCGCCAATCTGCTGTTGGGCCTGCTGGGCGGGCCGGAGGCGGTGACCCGTTTCGCGCGCGCGCTGGGCGACGGGCTGAGCCGGCTGGATCGGATCGAACCGGAACTGAACTCCGCCGCGCCGGGCGATCCGCGCGACACCACCACGCCGGCGGCGATGGTGTCCAATCTGAACTCACTGCTGTTTTCCTCGCTGCTGCCCGAGCGTCAGCGCGTCTTGCTGCGCGACTGGCTGTTGAACAGCACCACCGGCAATCTGCGCATCCGCGCCGGCTTGCCGGCGGAATGGCGGGTGGGCGACAAGACCGGCAGCGGCGGCAACGGCGCCACCAACGATGTGGCGGTGGCCTGGCGGCCGGGCAAGTCGCCGCTATTGCTGGCGGTGTATTACTGGGGCTCGTCGGCGTTGCCGGATGAACGCAATGCGGTGGTGGCCGCGGCGGCGCGGGTGGTGGTGGCCGAATTCGCCTGAGCGGACACCTGGCGCTGTTTGGCGCAGACATGAAAAACGCCGCGGTCAAACCGCGGCGTTTTGCTGTCCGGCGTCCGTCGGCTCAGTCCGCCGGCAACTGCGCCGGAGCCACCACGATGCCGGCGCGCAGGCCGGGCTTGACCGTGGGGTTGGGGAACAGGATGCGCTCCTCGCCGCCGGCGGCCACATAGCGCTGATCGCCGTCCTCGGCGATCAGATAGCCGTCCGGCAGCGCGGTGAAGTTCTCCACCTCGTCGGCCAGGTGCAGGCGGAAAGCCTCGCTATGCTTGACGATATCGTATTTGGCGCGGAACAGCGGCAGGTCGCCGTCGCGGTAGTCCGGCAGCTTTTGTTCCGGCTCGGCCAGCAGCCGGCGCAGCGCCTGTTCGATGCCGGAAAAGCGTGACAGATCGTTTTGACCGAAGGGCCGCGCCTTGCCCAGCTCCAGCGTGAAGGCGTCGGCCTGGCAGTGGCGGCTGGAGAAATAGCTATAGGTGTTGGCCGGCTGGCTGTGCAGCAGCACGGTTTCCACCTGGCAGCTCTTCAGCCAGGCCAGCTGCGCGCGGCTGTGCGGGCGTTCGTGCAGATACGGGTAGATGGCGAACTTCTCGAACACCGAGCCGCGGATCGCGGTGTGCAGATCGTAATGCCAGCGGCGGCCGCGCGCCGCGGCGAAGAAATCCGCCGCCGCCTGTTCCAGTCGAGCGGCGCGCGCCGCTTCGCGCGCTTCCGGCTGGCGCGCGTGCGCGCCGTTGAACAGCCGGTTCATATCGTAGTCCAGGTAGCGCTTGCCCAGCCGCATCGCGTCCAGATTGCCGAAGACCACCAGCAGCCGGCAGCGCAGCGCCTGCTTGCCGGCCGCGATGTCGGCGAGAATGGCGTTCAGCACTTCCACCGGCGCGGTTTCATTGCCGTGCACGCCGCAGGACAACAGCAGCGCGTCCGCGGCGGCGGTGGCGGGCGTCAGTTCGACGATGCCGTAATCCAGCCAGCGCGCCTGCACGCCGGAGGGCAGTTGCCATTCCGCGGTGGCGGCGGAGGCGGGGTTCATGGTCCAGGACAGAAAATCGTGGTGATGCTCGCGCATGGGCTGACTCTTGGCTCGCGGCTGGTGATGACCGGGGCATTGTAACCAGAGCCGGCGCGACCGGTGGCGGCGCGTGGCGCAGATTTGAAAAAACATGCCGTGTTTGGGCTAAAAGCCTTGTCCGGCGCGGCTTGGCATGCCGGGTGGCGCTGTGGTTTTTTCGCGTGGCCGCATGGGGGGGCGAGGTTGGCTTTTGTTGAATATTTTGGACAAGTCCATTGTCGCGGCGCCGCGGCTCGCGCCCGGTGGAGCGGCTGGATGTTGCCATGCAGCAAATATAGCGGTCTGTTTTTGCTGGAGCCTTGCCCGGCAAGGCTTGCCGCGTGGCCCGGAGCGGGCTTGTCGATTAAATTGGACATGCGGATTTTTATACATTTTTTTACTTGTCAAGCCGCGTGATGTTGTTACAATCCGCGCTCGTTTGCAGCTTTGCAAACCTACAATTCAATTGTTTCGCTCCGACATCCCAGGCCCACATAAAAGCTGTTCAGCCCGAAAGCCGCGCACTAAGGAGCGGGGTTATCCATCATAAGGATGCTCCTGCGGCTGGCTCATCGCTTTTTCGGCGGCGGCCTGGGCGCGTCCTTTGGGAATCCCTGTTCTCTCCCTTTGCGCGGGGTGCAGGGCTTTCCATCAGTTCTTGAGGGGAAAACTCATGGCTTGGTCTGTGGCTGATAGCCGGGCGTTGTATGGCATCCGGCATTGGGGAGCGGGGTACTTCGACATGGGCGCCAACGGCAATATCGTCGTGCGTCCGAATGTGCGCCAAGACAAGGAAATCGATCTGCACCGCCTGGTGGGCGATCTGGCCGGCAAAGGCCTGGATCTGCCGCTCTTGGTGCGTTTTCCCGATATCCTGCAAGATCGCGTCACCCGTCTGTGCGCGGCCTTCGACAAGGCCATCGCCGAACAAGGCTATGGCAACCGCTATACCGCCATTTATCCGATCAAGGTCAACCAGCAAGAAGCGGTGGTGAAGAGCATCATCGCCACGCCGGACGTGTCCATCGGCCTGGAAGCCGGCTCCAAGCCGGAACTGATGGCGGTGCTGGCGCTGGCACCCAAGGGCTGCACCATCGTCTGCAACGGCTACAAGGACCGCGACTACATCCGTCTGGCCCTGATGGGCGAGCGTTTGGGCCACCAGGTGTTCATCGTCATCGAGAAAGAATCCGAAGTGGACCTGGTGATCGATGAATCCCGCAAGCTGGGCATCCGTCCCAATATCGGCATGCGCGTGCGCCTGTCCTCGCTGGCGTCCAGCAAATGGGCGGACACCGGCGGCGAGAAGGGCAAGTTCGGCCTGTCCGCCGGCCAGCTGATTTCCGCCGCCGACAAGCTCACCGCCGCCGGCCTGGCCGACTGCGTGCGCCTGATGCACTTCCACATGGGTTCGCAAATCGCCCATATCGGCGATTACCGCAGCGGTTTCGGCGAGGCCATCCGCTACTTCGCCGAACTGCGCGCGCTGGGCCTGCCCATCGACCATGTCGACGTGGGCGGCGGCCTGGGCGTGGACTACGACGGCACCCATTCGCGCAACGACAGCTCGATCAACTACGATATGGACGAGTACGCGCACGTGATCGTGTCCATGCTGTCCGAGTTCTGCGGCGAGAACGGCATTCCGCATCCGCGCATCCTGTCCGAATCTGGCCGCGCGATGACCGCCCACCACGCGGTGCTGATCATGAACGTGACCGATGTCGAGCGCCTGCCGGACGAAGTGCCGCAGGTGGACGATATCGCCGCGCTGTCGCAGCCGGTGCGCAAGCTGTTCGAGCTGGTGCAGCTCAACGACGACGATCTGGTCACCGAAATCTACTACCGCGCCAGCCACTATGCGTCGGAAGTGACCGATTTGTACGCCGCCGGCCGCCTGTCGCTGAAGGAAAAGGCGTTGGCCGAGGACGTGCACGCCGCGCTGTGCCGCCGCCTGCATCGCCAGCTGCAAGCCAGCCAGCGTTCGCAGCGCCAGGTGTACGACGAGCTGACTGATCGTCTGGCCGACAAATACTTCTGCAACTTCTCGGTGTTCCAGAGCCTGCCGGACACCTGGGCCATCGACCAGATCCTGCCGATCACCCCACTGCATCGTCTGAACGAGCAGCCCACCCGCCGCGCGGTGCTGCAGGATCTGACCTGCGATTCCGACGGCAAGCTCAAGCAGTACGTGGATCAGCAGAGCATTGAATCCAGCCTGTCGGTACACGAAGTGAAGCAGGGCGAGGAGTACCTGATCGCGGTGTTCCTGGTGGGCGCTTACCAGGAAATCCTGGGCGACATGCACAATCTGTTCGGCGACACCGACTCGGTCAACGTCTATGTGCGCAATGGCGGCGAGCTGGAATTCTCCGGCGTGGAAGAGCATGACACCATCGAAGACATGCTGCGCTATGTGCACCTGTCGCCGGAGGACATCCTCAACCGCTACGAAGCCAAGTCGCGCGCCGCCGATCTCAGCAGCGAAGAGCGCAGCCTGTTCTTCGCCGAGTTCTGCCGCGGCCTGAAGCAGTCGTCCTATCTGTCGGTCTGATTCACGCCTTCAGAAAGAGTAAAACAGCCGGGCTTAGCCCGGCTGTTTGCGTTGGTGCCGCTTAGTTTTTTGTGGAAACAGACCATACCTCGCGGGATGAATTTAAGCGTTTTCACTTAATCCATGCCTAAGTTGGTGTTTCTGATCGGGTTTTTAGCTGAATTTCACGCCGGGCGCGGCCGGTTTCGGGCCGGCGCTTGCAATACGGGCAAACCTTGCTAGTTTGAGAAAGCCAATAATTGATTGGCATAAACATGGGGGTTGCCATATGTCTTTCTCTAGCGTTCCTTACTTCCTGACCTATAGCCAAAACACCGCACTGGGCATTACCGCCAAAGATTCGATGAGCGGTTCCCAGCTGTACCTGCAGCCCATCCAGGGCAACTTCCTGTCGCTGTTCAACATCGACTTCGCCAACGGCGTGTTCGCGCTGGCCACCAGCGGCAACCAACTGGTGATCGACATTTCCGACCTGTCCAGCGGCAAGCCCTTGGTGCTGCGTCCGTACAACCCGTCCTCGCTCAGCCAGCAATGGGATCTGTTCTCCCGTCCGGGCTTTATCTCCAGCCGTCAAAACAACAATCTGGTGATAGACAACCAGAGCCGCGGCGGCGTGGGCAGCCTGATCTGGCTGTACGAGTTCAACGCTTCGCCGGCTCAGCAATGGGCGCTCAAGCCGCTGACCTCGGCGCAACGCTCGGAACTGGTGCTGGAAACCGCTGAATAAGCGCGGGGCAAAGATCGCGGCGGCGGGCGCAAAGAGCGGTTCAAGGTCTTGCGAGCGAGGGCGAAACAAGGCGAAAACGAGCGAAAATGCGGAATGTACGAGTGGTGCATGAGCATTTTGAGCTCGAAGCTCAGCAGACTTTGAACAGGTTCTAAGGCCCGCCGCCGCTTTTAAGGAGCAAGAGATGGCTTTCAGCAGCACTTCGTATTTCATCACCTCGGCCTATTTCCCGGATTACGCCATTGTGGCCGAGGATTCGAGCAAGGGCTCCCGGCTCAGCCTGCAGCCGTTCCAGAACAATTTCGCCGCCTTGTTCAATATCGATTTCGACCAAGGCTTGTTCGCCTTGGCCACCAGCGGCAATCAATTGGTGATTGCCGCCAATGAAGTGGCCGACGGCTCGCCCTTGCAACTGGATCTGCTGCCGGAGCCCGCGCTGCCTAGTCAGCGCTGGGATGTGTTCTCCCAGCCCGGCAACATCGTCAGCCAGGCCGATCGCACCCTGGCCTTCGGCTTCGGCATGGAAAAAATCTTCCCGCCGGCCTTGCGGCTGCGCAAACTGCATCCCGGCCGGCCGCCAATGTGGATTCTGCGGCCGCTGACCGCGCCTGGCGCCTGAGTTCTCGGCGCCCGCCGTGCCTGGCTTCATGGCGCGGCGGCCTGGTCAGGAGCGCAGCAGCTGCTCGCGCACCCAGTCGGCGGCCAGGCCCAGCGGCCGCCGCCGCGACCACACCAGATCGATATGGCGCGCCTTGGGCCAGCCGGGCGCGCGCAGCTCATGCAGCCGGCCGGCGCCGAAGGAGTCCGCCAGCCAACGCGGCAGCTCGGCCCAGCCGGCGCCGAGGATCGCCATTTCCAGCAGCATCAGATAGCTGGGCGCGAACCAGCAGCGCCGGCTCAGCGTGTCCGGCTTGCTCTCGGTGTAAGTGTTCAGCCGCAGCTCGCGGTGGCGGCTCAGCGCCTGGCGGTCCGCCAGCTCCAGCGCCGCCAGCGGATGGCCGCGCGCCACGTAGAGCGCCACCTCGCTGACCTCGCCCAGCGTGGCGTGGCCGATATCGGCCGGGTATTGCTCCTGCGCCGCCATGCAGCCCAAGTGGGCGCGTCCGGTCTGGATCAAGTCCAGCACATCGTCCTGCTCTCCCACCAGGCATTCCAGCTCCAGCGCCTCGAACTGCTGTTCCAATTGCCGCGTCACCTCCTGAAAGCGCGAGGACTGATAGGTGTCGGACAAGACCAGGGTCAGCCGCGGCTCCAGCCCGGCGGTCAGCAATTGCGCCTGCTGGTTCAATTCATCGCCTATCGCCAGCATCTGCCGCGCATAGCCCAGCAGGTGGCGGCCGGCTTGGGTCAGCGCCGGCTGGCGGCTGCCGCGGTCGAACAACTGCACCGCCAGGTCGATTTCCAGATTGGCGATGGCCTCGCTGATGGTGGACTGGCTCTTGCCCAGCCGCCGCGCGGCGGCGGAGAAGGAACCCAGCTCGGCGGCGTTGGCAAACGCCGCCAGCGCGTCTAGCGACATGCTCATATCGGTTTCTCCGATTTAACCCATCTTTATCCTATCCGAAAAACCAATAAAAATCGCGTCATTGTCTTGCTAATCAAGCCGCGGCGCAGCAGATCGCAAACTGCTTCCGAGCGCCGTGGCGGATCAAGGAGAATCGATGCAAGTAAAGAAATCCTGGCTGGAACGCGCCTTCTACGCCGTGACTTACGAACTGTGCGCCATCAGCCTGCTGATGTTGTTGGCCACGCTGCTGCTAAAGCAGGACACCGCGCAGATCGGCGTGCTGGCGCTGATGATGACCAGCGTGGCGATGTCGTGGAACATCGTGTTCAACAGCCTGTTCGAACGCTGGGAGCGCCGCCGCGGCTGGGCGCGCACGCCCGCGCTGCGCGTGGTGCACGCGCTGCTGTTCGAGGGCGGGCTGGTGATCCTGCTGGTGCCGCTGGCGGCGTGGTGGCTGCAGATCAGCTACTGGCAGGCTTTCTTGCTGGACATCGGCTTTTTCCTGTTCTTCCTGCCCTATACCTTTGTCTTCAACTGGCTGTACGACGGGCTGCGCGCCAGCCTGCTGCGGCGCCTGAGCCGCGCGCGCGCCGGTCTGGCTTGATATATCGGTTTTGCCGATGGTTATTATTTTTCAACCATCCGAAAAACCAATCAGAATAGCGGCTGTCCTTATACGGTCATGATTGGGAAATAACATGAACAAACAAAAATCCTGGCTGGAACGCGGCTTCCACGCCGTGATGTACGAACTGTGCGCGATGGCCCTGCTGGTGCCGCTGGCCTCCCTGGTGATGGAACAAAGCCTGCTGCACATGGGCGCGCTGGCCTTCATGATGTCGACCGCGGCCATGCTGTGGAACGTGGTGTTCAATATGCTGTTCGACCGCCTGGAAGCGGCGATGGGCTGGAGCCGCACCGTGGGCGTGCGCAGCTTGCACGCGCTGATGTTCGAAGGCGGGCTGGTCTTCATGCTGGTGCCGCTGGCGGCCTGGTGGCTGAACGTCAGTTACTGGCAGGCCTTCCTGCTGGATTTGGGCTTCTTCGCCTTCTTCCTGCCTTACACTTATGTATTCAACTGGCTGTACGACACGCTGCGCGCCAAGCTGCGCGAGCGCGGCGGCAAGCCCTGCGCCGAACTGGAGTCTTGAATGAAAACCTGGTTGTTCCTGGCCGTCGCCATCGTCAGCGAGGTGATCGCCACCTCCTCGCTGAAGGCGTCCGACGGCTTTACCCGGCTCGGCCCGTCCTTGCTGACCGGCGCCGGCTATGTGCTGGCCTTCTACATGCTGTCGCTGACCCTGCGCCAGATCCCGGTGGGCGTGGCCTACGCGCTGTGGTCCGGCGTCGGCATCGTGCTGGTTTCCATCGTCGGCTGGGTGCTCTACGGCCAGAAGCTGGACGCGCCGGCGATGATAGGCATGGGCTTGATCATCGCCGGGGTGCTGGTGATGAATCTGATGTCCAAGTCGGTGGCGCACTAATGAGGCTCAGCCTCAAGCCTGCCGTGAGCGGGGAGGGCGCAAGGCAAAAACCGGCCGGATGATTCCGGCCGGTTTTATTTTGCGCGATAGCGCCGCTCAGTGGGTGTTGGGATTGTGATAAACCGGCTTGCCGGCCAGCCAGGTCTGATGCACGCGGATGTCGCGCAGCGATCCGGCCGGCACTGCCGGGTCCAGCGGGTCCTGTTCCAGGATGGCCAGGTCCGCCAGTTTGCCCGGCTCCAGTGAGCCGACGATGTGGTCCATATGGCACTGCCAGGCCGCGTCCAGCGTCACCGCGCGCAGCGCGGAGATGCGGTCCAGGCATTCCGCCGGGTTCAGCGGCTGCTGCTCCGGGTCCGCCTCCATCACCCGCGTCACCGCTTGCTCCATCATCCGCAGCGTGCCCAGCGGCGACACGAAGTGATCGGAATGCAGGCTGATGCGCAGGCCGGCCTGGAGCGCGGATTGACAGCGGTCCAGCATCTGGGCGCGCTCGCGGCCCAGGATGGTGGTCTTGAATATCTGGCCCCAGTAGCCGACATGGCCGATCAGGAAGCTGGGCGACAGCTTCAGCCGCGCCATGGTGGCGATGCTGGCGTCGCTCAGCAGCGAGCAATGCTCGATGCGCGAACGCAGCGTCAGCTTGGGATTGAGGGTGCCGTCTTCGCTGGTCTTATCGAACAGCGCCAGCTCGAAGCTGGCCAGCACATAGTCCAGCGCCTGGTCGCCGTTGGCGTGCACCAGCACCGGCCAGCCGGCGTTCAGCGCGCGTTGCAACTGGGCGGCGAAGGTGATCGGCGGCTCGAAGTTGAACAGGCCGCGCGGCGAGACGCCGGGCACGCGGTGCTCAGCCGAGCAGCAATAATCCTCCGACTGGTAGCCGGTCAGGCCTTGGTTGGAACCGTCGGCGATCAGCTTGAGCGCGCGGACGCTGAAGCGGTCGTCGTCGTGCTTGTTATGGTTGAGCTGATAGGTTTGCAGCCACTGCTCCTGCAGCCAGTCCGGGTTGCCGTACAGCGCGGCGCCGATGCGCACCGGCGCCAGCGGGCTTTGCGCGAAGGCGCGCACCAAGGTGATTTCCAGCGGCCCCAGGCCGGCGCCCAGGCCGGCGTCGAACAGCGTGGTGATGCCGTTGGCGGCAGCGTCGTTCAAAATCTCCTGCACCTTGCCCAACAAATGCGGCGCGGCCAGGCCGGGGATCACCGCCAGCACCTTGGCGACGTTGGACTCGGTGGTCACGCCATTTTCCTTGGGGTCCAGCCCGGCCAGTTTCACCGCCGCGGAGTTGGCATAGCCCAGATGGCCGGAGGCATTGATCAGGAAGATCGGCACCTCGGCGCTGATGCCATCGAGGAAGTGGCTGTCCGGCTCTTTCCAGGGGCTCATCAGCGACGGATCGACGCCGAAGCCGGTCAGCCAGCGCGGCGCGCCGCTGGCGGTGTGGCTGCCGTGGCTGGCCAGCTCGCCGCGCAGCTGTTCCGCAACCCAGTCCAGGTTGTAGCCCGGCCGCAGGACCTGGCCCTGGAAGGGGCTCAGGTTGATCCAGTTGCGGTACAGCGCGCTGGGCAGGATGTGCATGTGCGGATCTATCATGCCGGGCAGCAGGGTCTTGCCGTGCAGATCGATGCGCTCGGCGCGCGGCTGGGCGCGCATATCGGTTTCCACCTGCTGCAGGCTGCCCACGGAAACCACCTTGCCGTGGGCGATGCCCAGCGCCTCCACCCGGCTGGGCTGGCCGCCTTGCAAGGTGTAGATGGTGCCGCCATGGAAGATGGCCGCGTCCTGGTGCAGCGCCAGCTTGGCGCGCTCCGCGGCGACGCGGACCAGATTGGCCAGGCTTTCGGTCCAGTTGTGGTGTTGCAGGGCGTCCAGTTGCATGGACAGGCTGGGCAAGGTGCAGCACGCGCAGCCGGGCTGATGGGGTTGGGACATGAGGCGCTCCTGTGCATGGCGTCATGATTGACGGCGCGGCGACGCCGCGCACAGGATAATATTATGCCATTTGCAATATTGCGTGGCTGACAAAAGCTGAGCAAAGCGGCCGCGCCTGAGCGCTGCATCACCGCCGTGCGGCAGACCTTGAACCGGTTCTCAGGCCGGCGGCGCCGTCTCCGTCGCGCAACCCAGCTTGGCGTGCAGATGCACCGGCGCGCCGGAGCGCCAGGTCTGCAACACCGCGATATCGCGCAGATTGCTCAGCGCCGGGTCCAGCGGGTCCTGCTCCAGCACCACCAGGTCCGCCAGCTTGCCCGGTTCCAGCGAGCCCACCAGATGGTCCATATGGCACTGCCAGGCCGCGTCCAGCGTTACCGCGCGCAGCGCGCTGAGCCGGTCCAGCCGTTCCGCCGGGTTCAGCGCCGGCTTGGCGCCGGCCTGTTCCGGCGCCGCTTCCATTGCGCGGAAGATCGCCTGCTCCATCATGCGCAGGCCGCCCAAGGGAGTGACGAAGTGGTCGGAATGCAGGCTGACGCGCAAGCCGGCGCGCTTGGCGGACAGGCAGCGGTCCAGCAGCTTGGCGCGCGCGTCGCCGAGTATCGTCTGTTGGAAAGCATGGCCCCAATAGCCGACATGACCGATCAGGAAGCTGGGCGACAACTGCAACTGCGCCATCTGCGAGATATGCTCATCGGTCAGCAGCGACGCATGCTCGATGCGGTGGCGCAGCCGCTTGCCGACGCAATCCGGCCGCGGCGGCGCCGACGGGTGGTTCAGCGCGTGCTCGTAAGCCTGCAATACCTCGTCGATGGCCTTGTCGCCGTTGGCGTGCACCATGGCCGGCCAGCCGTGCTCCACCGCCTGCAGCAAATGCGGCGCGAAAGTGCTGGGCGGGCGGAAATTGAACAGGCCGGTGGCCGGCACATTGGGCACCTGATGCTGCGGATAGCATTTATAGGCCTCGCTCTGATAACCGGTCAGCCCCTGGTTGGAGCCATCCGACACCAGTTTCAGCGCCTTGATGCTGAAACGCTTGTCCTCCACGCCGTCCAGGTCCGGACGGAACAAGCGCGTCCATTCATCCATCTGCCGGGTTTCATTGGCGAACAGCGCGGCGGCGATGCGCACCGGGTTCAGCGCCGTCTGCGCCACCAGCTCCAGCAGGATCACCTCCAGCAGCCCCTTGCTGGAGCCCAGGCCGGCGTCGAACAGCGTGGTATTGCCCATGGCGGCCGCCTGGTGCAGCACCTGGTCTATGCTGGCGAGCAGGGCGGCCGGAGACGGCGCGGGCAGCGCCGGCATCATCTGCAATACCTGCTCCTCCACCAGCACGCCCTTGCACTCCGGGCTAATGCCGGCCTTGGCCAGCGCCGGCGCATTGGCGTAGCCGATATGGCCGGAAGCGTTCATCAGGAAAATCGGGTGCTTGTCGCCAAACTGCGCGAACCAGTCCAGGTCCGGCTCGGTCCAGTCCCGCATCAGCGAAGGGTCGATGCCGAAGCCCAGCACCCAGGCGGCGCCGTCCTTGGCCTTGTGCTGCTTTTTGGGATCGGCCAGCGCCGCGCGCACCGTGTCCACCACCCCGGCGATGCCATAGTCCGGCCGCAGCCGCTGGCCGGCGAAGGCGCCGACATACTGCCAGGTGGCGAACAGCGCGCTGGGCAGGATGTGCATGTGCGGATCGACGAAGCCGGGCAGCAGCGTCGCCCCCTCCAAGGACATCTCCTCCGGCTTCTTGAAACCGGCGGCGCTCATCGCCTGCTGCACCTCCTCGCGTGAGCCGGTGGCCACGATGCGGCCCTTGGCGATGCCGACGGCGTCCACCGTCTGGCGGCCGCTGCTGGCCAGGGTGTGGATGGGGCCGCCGTAGATGACCAGCGTTTGCGGCGGCGCGGGCGGCAATCGCTTCTTTTCCTGCTGGCGGATCAGCCGCTTGGCCTCATCCTGCCAGTCCGGGCGCTCGAACAACTCATCGTTCAGCTGCGCCAACAAGGGGAGGGAGCAGCAGGCGCAGCCTGGTCCGTGCGGATGACGATGGCTCATGGCGGATATCCGGTTGAAGCGCCGGCTCCGGGGGTAGCGCGGGGCAGCGCGGAGAGAACGGAAAAAGCGATGTCATTATAGTTGGCGCCCTGGCGCAAAAAAATGTCGAACTGGCCATTCGGGCGGGGGCGGGCGGGGGGCTTGTCGGGCAGGGTGCGCGGAAGCCGGCGGGCTTTGAACCCGCGCTCAGCCGCCGCACACCTGATTGCGGCCATGCTGCTTGGCGTGGTACAGCCGCTCGTCCGCCAGCTTCAGCAAACGGCTGATCTCCGGCATGTCCGACGCCGCCACGCCTATGCTCACCGTGTAGCGCAGCCCGCCCTTGACCGTGGTCAGAATGCAACTTTCCAGCGCCACCCGCAGGCTCTCCAGCCGGCACACCATGTCCAGCTCGATGGGACAGGGGCTGAGGATCACGAACTCCTCGCCGCCGAAGCGCGCGACGATGCCGTCCGGGAAAAACTGCTCCATCAGCCGCGCGGTATTGCAGATCACCTGATCGCCGACATCGTGACCGTATTGATCGTTCACCTGCTTGAAATGATCGATGTCCAGCACCGCCACCCCGTAGCCGCTTTTCAACTGCATCACCTGCTCGAAAAAATGGCGGCGGTTGGACAGCCCGGTCAGCGGATCGCGGTCCGCGGTTTCCTTCAAGGACTCCAGGTTCTCCACAAACTCCACATTGCGGGTGATGCGGCAGAAGAACTCCTCGAAATTGAACGGCTTTTGCAGGAAATCGTCCGCCCCGGCCTTGATGAAGCGCGTGGTCATGGTGGGGTCCTGGTTGCCGGAAATGCCGATGATGGCCAGGCGGTCGTGATCCAGGAAGCGGCGTATCGTGCTGGTCATGCGCACCCCGTCCATGCCCGGCATATCGTTGTCGCTCAGCACCAGCTTGATGTGCTTGTCGCGGTGCAAGATCTCCAGCGCCTGCTTGGCATCCTCCGCCTCCAGCACCTGGTAGCGGTGGCGCTCCAGGTTCTCGCGCAGAAACTGGCGGTAAGACGCGGAATCATCCACCACCAACACCTTGATGCCCGGGTTCTTGCGGATGCGGGTCAGCATCCGCATCACATAATCAAAAGCCGCCGGGCTCTCCTTGCTGACGTAATCCACCACCGGCAGCTGCAGGATGCGGTCGCGCACCTCGCCGTCGTTGCGCGAAGTCAGCACGATGGTGGGAATGGCCTGCTGGAACAACAGCGGCAAATGCTCGCCGCCGGGCGAATCCGGCAAATTGTAATCCGCCACCGCGGCAAGGAAAGACTGGCCGGACGCCAGCGCCTCGCGCACCTCCAGCAGCGAACACACCGGCAGCGGCGTAAGGCCGATTTCCTCCACCATGCGGCACAAGGGGCGGATCAACACCATGCTGTCCTCGATCACCAAAACGCGCGTTTCTTCGCTCATCGTCCGCTTATCCCGTTGCTGCTGTCTGATCCGCCTGCGCCGGTTCTCGGAGAACGCCCCAAAACCGGGTATAATCGACCCATTTTTTCCATTCTAGAAGAACCACGATTCATCACCATGGAACTTGCCAAAAGCTTTGAACCCGGCGACATCGAACGTCGCTGGTACGATCAGTGGGAACAGGCCGGCTACTTCAAGCCCAGCATGGACACCGCCAAACCGTCCTTCGCCATCCAGCTGCCGCCGCCCAACGTCACCGGCACCCTGCACATGGGCCACGCCTTCAATCAGACTATTATGGACGGTCTGACCCGGTATTACCGGATGAAAGGCGACAACACCTTGTGGGTGCCCGGCACCGACCACGCCGGCATCGCCACCCAGATCGTAGTGGAGCGCCAACTGGCAGAGCAGGGCGTCAACCGCCACGAGCTGGGCCGCGACGCCTTCACCGCCAAAGTGTGGGAATGGAAAGAGCAATCCGGCGGCACCATCACCAGCCAGATGCGCCGCGTCGGCTGCTCCGTGGACTGGGACCGCGAATACTTCACCATGGACGACACCCGCGCCGAAGTGGTGACCGAAGTCTTCGTCCGCCTGTTCGAACAGGGCCTGATCTACCGCGGCAAGCGCCTGTCCAACTGGGACTCCAAGCTGGGCACCGCCATCTCCGACCTCGAAGTGATCTCCGAGGAAGAAGACGGCCACATGTGGCACATCAAATACCCGGTGGTGGGAAGCGACGAGTTCGTCACCGTCGCCACCACCCGCCCGGAAACCCTGCTGGGCGACGTGGCCGTGGCCATCGCCCCGGACGACGAGCGCTATCAGCACCTGCTGGGCAAGCAACTGGAACTGCCGCTCACCGGCCGCCAGATCCCGGTGATCGCCGACGAATACGTGGACAAGGAGTTCGGCACCGGCTTCGTCAAAATCACCCCGGCGCACGACTTCAACGACTACCAAGTGGGCAAGCGCCACAGCACCCAGCTCATCAACGTGATGAGCCTGGAAGCCAAAATCCTGGCCAAGGCGCAAATCTTCGGCTTCGACGGCAGCGCCCAGGGCGTGATCGAACTGCCGGCCGCCTATGCCGGCCTCAGCACCCAGGACGCGCGCAAAGCCATGCTGGCGGACCTGCAAGCCCAGGGCTATCTGCTGGACACCAAGCCGCACAAACTGATGGTCCCGCGCGGCGACCGCACCGGCACCGTGATCGAACCGCTGCTGACCGACCAATGGTTCGTCGCCATGGACAAAGTGGCGCTGGACAAAGACGGCAATCCGGACCCCACCGGCCAATCCATCGCCGCCAAGGCGATTGAAGCCGTGGAAAGCGGCGAAGTGCGCTTCATCCCGGAAAACTGGGTCAACACCTACAACCAGTGGATGAAGAACATCCAGGACTGGTGCATCAGCCGCCAACTGTGGTGGGGCCACCAAATCCCGGCCTGGTACGACGAAGACGGCAACATCTACGTGGCCCGCAGCGAAGCCGACGCCCAGGCGCAAGCGCCGGGCAAGACCCTGCGCCGAGAACAAGACGTGCTGGACACCTGGTTCAGCTCCGCCCTGGTGCCGTTCTCCACCCTGGGCTGGCCGCAAGACACCCCCGAACTGCGCGCCTTCCTCACCTCCAACGTGCTGGTGACCGGCTACGAAATCATCTTCTTCTGGGTAGCCCGGATGATCATGATGACCAAGCACTTCACCGGCAAGGTCCCGTTCCGCGACGTCTACATCCACGGCATGGTGCGCGACCACGAAGGCAAGAAGATGTCCAAGTCCGAGGGCAACGTCATCGACCCGGTGGACCTGATCGACGGCATCGCGCTGGAACCGCTGGTGGCCAAGCGCACCACCGGCCTGCGCCGCCCGGAAAAAGCCCCGGCCATCTCCAAGGCCACGGAAAAGCTGTTCCCGGAAGGCATCCCGGCTTACGGCACCGACGCGCTGCGCTTCACCATGGCCAGCTACGCCACCCTGGGCCGCAGCGTCAACTTCGACTTCAAACGCGCCGAAGGCTACCGCAACTTCTGCAACAAGCTGTGGAACGCCACCCGCTTCGTGATGATGAACGTGGAAGGCAAGGACTGCGGCCAGGACGAAAGCCTGCCGCTGGAATTCTCCTTTGTTGACCAGTGGATCATCGGCCGCCTGCAACAGGCCGAGATCGACGTCACCAACGCGCTGGAAACCTACCGCTTCGACATCGCCGCCCAGACCATTTACGAATTCATCTGGAACGAGTACTGCGACTGGTACGTGGAACTGGCCAAGGTGCAGCTGCAAACCGGCAACGAAGCCCAGCAGCGCGCCACCCGCCGCACCATCGTCCGCGTGCTGGAAGTGGCGCTGCGCCTGACCCACCCGCTGATGCCCTTCATCACCGAAGAGCTGTGGCAGACCGTGGCCCCGCTGGCCAACGCCAAGACCACCCCGTCCATCATGCTGGCCCCGTGGCCGGTGGCGGATGCCGCCAAGATCAACGCCGCCGCCAACAGCCGCATGGACGCGTTCAAGGACATGGTCAACGCGGTGCGTAATCTGCGCGGCGAAATGGGCATCGGCCCGGCCGTCAAAGCGCCGCTGTTCATCGAAACCGGCGACGCCACGGTGGCGGACTTCGTGCCCTACCTCAAGCTGCTGGCGCGGCTGACCGAAGGCTCCATCGTGGCCGCGCTGCCGGAAGACGACGCCCCGGTGGCCATCTCCGGCGACGCCCGCCTGATGCTGAAGGTGGAAGTGGACAAGGCGGCGGAAACCGCGCGCTTGACGAAAGAGCAGGGCAAGGCGGAAGCCGAACTGGCCAAGCTCACCGCCAAGCTGGAGAAGCCGGGTTATGTCGATAAAGCCCCGGCCCACCTGGTGGAGCGCGACAAGGCGCAGTTGGCCGAGTTGAACGACAAGCTTGAAAAGATAAAAAACCAGTTGACTAAGTTGGGCTAATTTTTTAATGGGGCACTTTTATGTGCCCCTTTCGCTTTTAGGGTGAGCTATGAGTGCAGAAAATTTGGTTTCTCAAATTGATAGAGAGCGCCGTCGAGTTGATTTTGATAGCTTCGATTTCTCTGTGAAAGAGTTGGTTTCTATGGCGTATGAGTCTGTTATAAATATCGCGCCAGAGTATCAACGTCAATTTAGATGGCCAAAAGAAAATCAATCCACTTTAATAGAGTCGATATTGTTAGGTATTCCAGTTCCAAATTTGTTTATGGCTGCAAATCGAGATGGTACTTGGGAGTTAATTGATGGAGTCCAAAGGCTAAGTACTCTTATTTCTTTTTTGGGGGATCCGGAGGTTTTGGCAAAACTTGGTTTTGCCGAGCCCTTAAGGCTGGAGGGATTGAAAATCCTTACGGAGTTTAATGGATTTCTATTTGTTGATTTGCCTCAGTCGGTGAGGCTGAAGTTTCAGTTGAGGCCCTTGAAGGTTACGACATTAAGTGATAAGAGTGATAATAAGATTAGATTTGACTTGTTTGAGCGCTTAAATACTGGGGGGGTCAAGTTGACTTCACAGGAAGTGCGGGCTTGTGTTTTTAGAGGGGAGTTTAATGATTTTATATATGAATTGGCAAAAAATGAAGATTTTCGGGTTGTGGTTAATTTGCCAGAGTCAGCCTTGATTGACGGTGCATGTGAAGAGCTGGTTTTAAAGTTTTTTGCCTACCTTTATGATGCCCAATCGTTCTCTCATAGTGTGATCGATTTTCTAAATGATTTTATGGTAAAGGCATCTGAGCGTTTTGATTATAAATCGGCAAGGGAGGTTTTTGTTTTAACGTTTTCTGCCCTTAGGAGAGAGTTGCCAGAAGGAATAAAAAGAGGTTCGAGAAGATTGACGCCGATTAACTTATATGAGGCTATTTCTGTGGGGGCCGCTAAGGCAGTAATGCAGGGGGTGAATATTTGCGGTAGAAATGTTGCAATTTGGATGAACGATGCAGAGCTGACAAGACTTACGTCAGGAGCTACTAACTCAAGTCGACGTCTTGCTGCACGAGTTGACTATTGTTTCGAGAGGTTTGGGGGCAATGTCTGATGTTATTTTAAATGAAATATCTGAGAGGTTTCGACAGGCAAAGGATTTAATCGATTTCGCCAAACGACTTGAAGAAGGTTGCGATGCAAGATCGTCCTGTATAAAAGGGATGGTTTTTGTTTCTCTTTATGCGGTGGTTGAGTTTTCTGTGACTAGGACTTGCGAGTATTATTTCGAAAAAATCCATATGTCAGAAAAAAAATTCTCGGAATTTACTACTGGGGTTGCTTGTTTAATGCTGGAGCCTTTTTTTAAGTCGCTTATTGAAAAGAAGGACCTCTTTAGTAAAAAAAATGTACTAGATAAGTTTTTTTTGGGGAATGCAGTTCCTATCGGGGTTGGAGTGTATCCAGTATCCTCTTCGGCAAATATTGGGTATGTGCAGATTAAAGATATGTGGAGATTGATTGGGCTCCCTGGCGAGGGTAAACCCCAGGGTGTAACTGGTGTGTATTTTGATGAGATTAAGGATAAAAGGAACGCAGTATCGCACGGCAGAGTAACTGCGCAAGAGGTTGGAGCTAGGTACTCAATTATGGATTTGGAAAAGCGACTTGATTTTGTCGAGAAATTTTATGTGCACCTGTTGGAGGCTTTTTCCAGTTATTACGAAAGAAAACATTATCTTTGTGATTGTTGAAGTGTAAGCTATTTTGGAGGATATGCTTAGGCTTTTTTACTGTGTTAAGGGTGATAAAGCTGTGTAGCAGACGCCTTGCTCTTGTTGCGATTTTTATTGGAAGTGTATTGATTGGAATAGCGTTCTAGCGCTATTGTGGGCGAAGGAACCAAGGATAGCTCCCTCCTGCTTGACTCCCCCCGCCATCTGGCCAACAATGGTCCCCGCGCTGCTACACAAACAGCGCCGGGACTGGTCTCCTGAGTTTGTATCTTGGCGGACACGCCGCGAAAGCGGCATTTTCGTGTCCGGTTGCTATTGCTTTGCCTAAATCTGGGCGGGCCATGGCAGGGGCGCCCCATGGGCGCGCCGGACCAAGATACCGGTGAGACCAGCCTTGTCATGTGCCCGCCTTGCCGCGTTTATCGGCCAGGCCCTTCATTCAAGGAGGTTGCAATGGCGAAGTCAGTCCGTCCGATGCCCAGCATCGAATCCACTCCATCTCATTCCAAGGTTCAAGCCGTCCAGCAGGGCAGCGACTCTCAGCAACAACCAGCGCTGCCGCGTTCGCTATACCGCTTCACTTCGCTGGAAACCAAGGAAATCCGCCTGCCTTTTGTTCGCTATCTGCCGGGACGCGACTACCCGCATTACTGGCAGCCGGCCGAGCCTAAGGACTACGCCGAGGCCAGCATGCTGGGCCGCCAATATGCCGCCCACCTGGCGCAGTGGCTGAAGACCAATTCGCCAGATGCCGGTCACGGCTTGCTGTTACGCATTGCCAGGGATATGGATCACGGCGATCGCAGCTACCGCAACGGCCTGCGCCGTGGCTTTTTCAACTATCTGGAAGTGCTGTTGGTGGTGGCCGGGCGGCAACTGAACCTGTTCCGCCACGTGGAGGCGATGCACCAGTTACAGCGCAGCCGGGATTTGCTGAGCTGGCTGGAGAACAAGCGCCAGCTTTAGCTGGCCTGAGCGGAGCGGTGTTTTAGTCGGGCTCAAGGCGCGCTTGGCGCTATTAGCCTAATTTCATAGAATGCCCTGCCAGTTGACGCTGGCGGGGCTTTTTATTGGAAAAGAAAGAACAGGCATGCGCGGCATGATGCAGAAGATGGGCTTGGGTTTGCTGCTGTGCGGCGCCGTCATCGGCGCGCGCGCGGAGGGTTTTCCCGCCGCCAAGCAGTTTTGGATTGTCGAGGATCAATTCCCGGTCAAGGGCGACTTGAGTTTGGATCATGTGGCGGAAGACGGTTCCTGGGTGGCCGGCACGCTCAAGAGCGGCGCCTTGTTTTCCAAGGAGATCAAGGGTCGTTTCGTGGTGATCAGCCAGCAAGGCGTCAAGCTTTACGGCGACAAGGATTACGACACGGAATACCTGTTTGTCGGCGACGGCGTTGGCCCGGTGGTGAACGCCTACCTTAGCAACCGGGCCTGGGTCAGCTTCTCGGTGGACAAGGAGGGCGTGGCCTATCGCGTGCCCTATGTCGCGGCGGATTACACTTGCGCGCTGGCGCTGCCCAAGGGCGACACCTGGTGCACCAATGGCCGCCAGCAGGTGGTGCCGAAGGCGCCGGCTTTCCCCTTGGGGGAGCGCTATGCGCCGAAAAAATTTGGCGATCATTACTTCCTGACCTTGTTGCAGGGGCGCAAGTTGTGGGATGCCGGCCAGTCCACTTTCTTCATCTGGAGCCAGGCCGATGGCTGGCAGCCGCAGAGCCTGCAAGCGCTGTATGGCATCGGCGCCGGCCTGCCGGCTTTCTTTGACGCCAGCCAGGACGGCGCGGTTCTCGTCGGCACGGCGGACAACTATAGGCGGCCCTTGTATGGCCGCTGGTCCAACATCCCCATTGCCTGGACCCCGAGCGTGGGCGTGAAAGTGCTGAATGGCTTGGGCGCGGAGCCGGAGGGGAGCGTGTCCGGCGTCAGCGCCGATGGCCGGATGATGATAGGCAGCGCGCATGAGCTGAAGACAAGTATGTTCACGCGCCGGCTGCAAAGCACGGACGATTCTGTTCCGGTGATCTGGAACGATTCCGACACGGCGATCAAGTTTGCCGACTATCTGCAACAACACGGGGTGGAGATGCCCCAAGGCGAGGAGTTGGAAGCTTCCCCCTTCTTGATGAGCAAGTCCGGTGAGGTGTTCATGGGCGGGCTCAAGAGTGGCAAGCATTTCGTGGTCAAGGTGCCACGCGCCGGCCAGGCGGGCCGCGTGGCGCATGAGTGAAGGCGGGAGCGGATGATGAGAAAACTAGGCGTGTTGTGCTTTGGCCTGCTGGCATTGGCCGGTGGGGTGAACGCGGCCACGCTGCCCAAGGCGTGGCTGGACAAGCCGCTGGCGCAGATACGGCAGCAGGCGGAGAACCATGACGCCGGCGCTCAGGCGGCATTGGGCGCAATGTACAAGGATGGCGTCAAGGTGGCGCAGGACCGGGAGCAGGCCTTGTTGTGGTTGCGCAAGGCCGCCGAGCAGGGCGAAGCCGGCGCGCAAGTCGATCTGGCCGATCTCTATGCCGCCGACGGCGGGGAGGCGGCTCAGGAGGCGGCGGCCGAGCTGTACCGCAAGGCCTTTGCCACGTTGCTCAAGGCGGCGGAGCGAGGCGAGGCCGAGCGGCAGCATGATCTCGGTTTCATGTATCTGAACGGTTTGGGCGTGGAGCAGAACGACGCCGAGGCCGCCCGCTGGTTCCGCAAGGCGGCGCAGCAGGGCCTGGTCGACGCCGAGGTCAGCTTAGGCTGGATGTATGAGGGCGGGCGCGGCGTGGAGCAGGACCATGCTCAGGCGGTGGCGTGGTATCGGAAAGGCGCGGACCGCGGCTATGACCTGGCGCAAACCAACCTGGGCTGGATGTACGCCAACGGCCTGGGCGTGCCGGCGGACGCGGCGAAGGCGGTGGAACTATATCGTTTGGCTGCGGTGCAGGGCCTGGCCCGCGCGCAGACCAATCTGGGCTGGATGTATTTGCAGGGCTTGGGCGTGGGCGCCGATCCCGTCGAGGCTTACGCCTGGTTCGCGGTGGCCAAGGTGAACGGCAGCCACACCGCGCCGGGCAATCTGGATCTGGCCGAGACCAAGCTGAGCGGCGCGCGGCTGGCGGCGGCCAGGAAGCGGGGAGAGCAGTACATCGCCCGGTATTCGAAGTAAGAAGCTGTTCAAAGTCTGCCGCGCTAAACAGCGGACCGGCGCCGCAACGCCGGCCGCTGCCGCGATCAGGCCGGCTGCGCGTCGCGCAGGGTGGGGTAGTCGGTATAACCCTGTTCGTTCCCGCCGTAGAAGCTGGTCTTGTCGGCCGTGTTCAGCGGCGCATTCAGCTTGAGCCGTTCCACAAAGTCCGGGTTGGCCAGCACCATGGCGCCGTAGGATTCCAGCTCCGCCAGCCCGGCGGCGATATCGGCGCCGATCTGCTCCCGCGGACGGCCCGGGCGGTTGAGGATCAGCACGCCTTGCCAGAGCCGGCGCAGTTCGGCCAACAAGGCCTCGTCGCCCAGGTGCATCAGGTGCAGATAGGCCAGCCCCTGCTTGTTCAGTTCGCTCACCAGATAGCGGTAAAGCGCCGGGCCTTGCTCGCCTTCGTCTATGCCCCAGAGGCTGAGGCCGGGCGACAGGCGGATGGCGGTCTTGTCCGGGCCGATTTCCTCGGCGATCGCGGTGGCCACTTCGATGGCGAAGCGGGCGCGGTTTTCAATGGAGCCGCCGTATTCGTCGTTGCGGGTATTGGCGCTGGGCGCGAGGAATTGCTGGATCAGATAGGCGTTGGCGCCGTGGATTTCCACGCCGTCGGCGCCGGCCTCGATGGCGCGGCGGGCGGCGTGGCGGAAGTCCTGCACCGTCTGGCGCACTTGCGCGGTGCTCAGCGCGCGCGGGCTGGGAATCGGCTGCATTCCCGTGGCGGTGAACATATCAGCGCCCGGCGCGATGGCGGAGGGCGCGACGCCCGGTTCATGGCGCGGGGTGTTGTCCGGGTGGCTCATGCGGCCGGCGTGCATCAGCTGGATGAAGATGCGGCCGCCCCGCGCATGGACGGCGTCGGTGACTTGCCGCCAGCTGGCGACGTGGGCGTCGGTGTAGATGCCGGGCGTGGCGAGGTAGCCTTGGCCCGCGTCGGACGGCTGGGTACCTTCGCTGATGATCAGGCCAAGGCCGGCGCGCTGGGCGTAGTAGCGGGTGGTCAGCGGGCTCAGGCTGCCGTCCGGCAGCGCGCGCGAGCGGGTCATCGGGGCCATGGCCAGGCGGTTTTGCAAGCCGAGGCCGGCGAGGCGGATGGGATCGAATACGGTGTTCATGGCCTTATCTCCTGAGTGTCGGGGGTGTCGCCATCATCTCGCGCTTTTCCTGTGGGATAAATGGGGTATTCTGGAGAAGACTGATCCATTTTTGGAGCAATGGGGTGGAACTGCTGAACGATATGGTCTTGTTCGTCGAGGTGGTCAAGGCCAAGGGCTTTCGCCGCGCGGCGGAGGCGACCGGGGTGCCGAATTCCACGCTGTCGCGGCGCATTGCCGCGCTGGAAAAGTCGATCGGGCTGCGGCTGCTGCATCGCACCACTCGCCGCATCGAGCTGACCGAGGCCGGGTTGCTGTATTACGAGCGCTGCCGCCGCATCGTCGACGAGGCCAGGCTGGCGCATGAGCAACTGGGCGAGATGCTGGCCCAGCCCAGCGGCGTGCTGCGCGCCTCGCTGCCGGTGGATTTCGCCGTGATCTATCTGGCGCCGATGATCGCCGAGTTTGCGCGGCTTCATCCCGGCATTGATTTCGATCTAGACCTGACGCCGCGGCGCGTCGATCTGGTCAGCGAGCCCTTCGATGTCGCGGTGCGCATGGGCGTGCCGGAAAACTCGCAGCTGATCGCGCGGCCGCTGGGCGCGCTGACGCCGCATCTATACGCGTCGCCGGCTTATCTGGCGCGCGCGGGCGAGCCGTCAGCCCCGGAGGCGCTGGCGCGACATCAATGCCTGGGCGTGTTGAAGCCCGGCGTCTGGCGCTTTCACGGCGAGGGGCGGCAGCTCGAGGTGGCGGTGGACAGCCGCTTCGCCTTGAACAGCATCGGCTTGGCCAAGCGCTTGGCGACGCTGGACATGGGCATTGTGCTGATGCCGGAGGAGATCGTCGCCGATGAGGTGGCCAACGGCGCGCTGCGCCGAATCCTGCCGGGCTGGCGCGGCACGCCGGTGCCGGTGTATGCGCTGACCGAAACCCGCTTGCTGCCGGCCAAGACCCAGCGCTTCATCGAATTTCTGCAGCAGCGCCTGCGTTGACGCCAGGGGCGTCCGCCTTGAAGCGGCCGCGGCTGCCGCTGCGCCAGACGCCAACGGCGGCGGTGGCCAGGATCAGCAGGATATTCAGCCCGCCGCCTATTGCCTCGCGCAGGGTGGCGGCGTGGAAGTCCGCGCCCAGCGCGCCGCCCGAGCCATTCAGCAGCGCGGCTTGCGCCAGCTGATTGGCCTGGTCCACCGCCGGCACCACCACCAAGGAGGCGTTGAGCAGAATCAGCAGCGTCAGGCCCAGCTTGAGCTGGAAGAAGCGGTTGCGCGGGCCGTAGCGCCGGTAGCCCAGCAGCAGGCCGCTGCACAGGATCAGCCACAGGCCGGGCACGGTCAGTGCCCAGGTGCCGGTCTGGATTTGCTGCCGTGTCTGCGCCAGCAGGGCCGGCGTGGTCGGGCTGGTTTCGGACAGCACGACCCAGGCCAGGATGCTGCCCAGGAACAGGGCCAGCGCGATGAAGTGGATCAGCTTGAGAGTACGGTTCATGGCTCTTCTCCAATCGGTGGGCTGAGCGCGTCCAGCGTGCTCAGCAGTTGGCGCAGGGTGTGGCAGGCGGCGGCGAAATCCGCGTCGGGCAATTGCCGCGCCAGTTGCTCGGTCCATTGCGTCTGGCTGTGCTGGGTGCCGGCGACGGTGCGCTCGCCCAGGGCGCTCAGCCGGTACAGCGGAGAGCGGGCGTGCTGGGGATTGGCTTGTACCTCGAAATAGCCTTCTTCCACCAGCTTGTGCAGTTGCTTTTGCGCGCCTTGGCGGCTGATGCCCATGCGGGCGGCGATCTGCGGCGCGGTTTGCGGCGCGCCGGCCAGGCCCACCGCGCCAAGCACTTGCCAGCGCGCGCTATTGATGCCCAGGTGGGCGACCAGTTGGTCGCCTCTTTCCAGCAGGGTGCCGTTCAGGCGGAAGATCAGCAGCATCAGCTCGGTGATGTCTTGAGGGCGATGGTTTTGCTTGGTGGACATAGGGTTTCTCTTTTCGACAACTGGTTGCCATTATTGACAACTAGTTGTCAAATTGCAAGTCCTTGTGACTCAGGGCGGTATTGTGTTGGATAGAGGCAATACAGGAATGACGGCAGGCGCAGAGACGGCGGGCGACGCGCGTTGCGCGCCAGATAATGATAAATGCGTATGTTCTTGTAAATACAGTCAAAAATGAAAATGTAATTTCTATGTTAGCATCGTCGGCTTCCTAAAAAAGCTCAGTTCAAAGCCAATGAAAAAACTCTTGCCCTTCTTGATGTTGCTCAGCCTGCATGCCCATGCCGACGATGAGGCGCTGCGCCAGATGTTCAATTGCGACGGTGGTTTTTTCCGGTACATCGCCGAACCCGGCAAGGCCATTCCCGGTCTGCCGGTGACGGTGGAGAACGGCCGCGCCGCGCTGCGGATGCAGCCTATCCGCGATCAGGCGCGCGAGATGGAGGAGGATGTCAGCGGCGCGTCCGAGGGTTTGACTTCGCTGCTGCGCCATTCCGCCATCGAACAGCCGGTGGCGCTGACGCCGCAGTGGGCCTTGCGCAATTACGTGGAAGAGCACTTCTACAACACCAATGGTCCGTCGGACGTCAATGGCGTATTGGAAACTTATACTTGGGGTTTCCGGCTGCTGGGGCAGCGGGATATGACGCTCAAGCAGTTTGTGGCACAACGGCCGGATTTGAAGTTCAGCTGTTCCAAGGATAAGGGCGGCGTCTGCGCGCTGTACCGGCAGTGGGACAAGGGCGCTTGGAAAACCATCAAGCCTTCGCAGCAGTACGCGGATGTGCCGCGCTTGTTGCTGATCGCTTCCAAGTCCGATCCCAAGCATTTCTCGCTGGAATGCTCCTTGCTGGTGGAGGGCGAACGCCTGCCGCCGCAGTTGATCAAGGATTTGCAGCCGGATTGGGCTTTGAATTTCTGAGAACCTGTTCAAAGTCTGCTGCGCTTCGGCGATACGGCGTTGAAACCGAGCTCAAAATGCTCATGTACCGTTTGTACATTCCGCTTTTTCGCTCGTTTTCGCCTTGTCTCGCCCTTGCTCGCGAGACTTTGAACAGACTCTGAGAGCTTGGTCTCGCGTACTGCTAATGAAAAACCCACGGAAAACCGTGGGTTTTTTTGCGTGTGTTGGCGGCCTTGGCGCTTGGACTAGCGGGGGCTCAGTCCGCTTGGTGCCATATTAATGACAAATGGTAATTAAATTCTAAAAGTCAATTACGTAGTAATAACTAAAACCTTGCCCCGGCTTCGATGCGCTTGCTATACCGGCTGTGGGCGGGGCGGGCGTAGCCTGCTCCGTGTGGTCTCCAGTGTTGGATAACTCATTACGGGAGCATGATCATGTCTGAACAATTGCTGGGCGGTTGGTCCGGGTTCCGGCCCTTGAACGAGCAGGATCGCAAGGTGTTTCATCAGGCCACCGAAGGCCTGCTGGGCGTGAAATACGTGCCCTTGGCGGTATCCACCCAGGTGGTGGCGGGGGAGAACTTCATCTTCCTGGCCAGCGCGGAAGTGGTCTACCCCGGCGCGCAGCCGCACTTGGTGGCGGTGTACATCTTCCAACCGCTGGGCGGCAAGCCGCCGCATGTGGTCCGCATCGAGAACCTGCGTTTGTAAACATCCCGCCAAGACGCTGTCACGTCTCCAGCCCGCCGCTCGGCGGGCTTTTGTTTTGGGTCGCCGCCGCTTGTTCCAGCAGCCATTGTTTAAAGATGCCCATTTCCGGGTCGCGCACCGTGTCCGGGCGGTGTATCAGGTAATAAGCGAGCGCGCTCGGCAGCGGCGGCGCCGGCAGTTGGCGCAGGCGGCCGGCGGCCAGTTCGATTTGCAGCAGCGAGCGCCGCGCCAGTGCGTAGCCGCGGCCGGCCAGCGCCGCTTCGATGGCGGCGTTGGAATCGACGCAGACCACGCCTTGTTCGCAATCCAGCGTGTTCAGGCCGGCGGCGCGGCTCCATAGCCGCCAGTCGCCGCGGTGCTCGTCGTGCAACAGCCGCTCGCCGCTGAGCGCGTCCAGCCGCGCTGGCAGCGTCGGCGCGCATACCGGCACCAGTTCGTCGTCCAGCAGCTTGCTGACGCTGAGGCCGGGGTAGTCGCCCAGGCCGTGACGCACGGCGAAGTGGATGTTTTCCGTGGCGAGATCGACCACGCGGTTGCCGGTGCTGACGTGGACGTCGATGCGCGGATGCGCGCGCAGGAAGTCCTGCAAGCGCGGAATCAGCCATTGCGCGCCAAACGACGGGGTGCAGCTGAGCAGGATCACGCGGCGGGCGGCGATGAGGTGGGCGGTGGCGCGGTCTATCTCGGCCAGCGCGCGCTGGCAGGCGGCCAGGTAGTCGCGGCCGGCTGTGTTCAGGGTCAGGCCGCGGGCGTGGCGTTCGAACAGCGGCTGGCCCAGGCAGTCTTCCAGCTTGCGCAGCTGCTGGGACACCGCGCCGGGGGTGACGTGGAGTTCCTCGGCGGCGAGCTTGACGCTGAGCCGGCGCGCGGCGGCTTCAAAGAAGCGCAGGGATTCCAGCGGTGGCTTGGGCATATGAGTTTAGCTTTGCTAAATGCTTGAACAGGAGAAATCGTTTGTTAGCGCGGCTGACGGCATGGATGATTTCAGTATCCGGTTTAGGCGGATTCAATACAAGGTGGAGGGAAGCATCATGGGGATGGCGAGTCTGGGACGTTTGCTGCTGTTGGCGGCCTTGTGGGGCGGCAGCTTTTTATTCATGCGCATCGTCGCGCCGGTGTTGGGCGCGGCGCCGACGGCCCTGGGCCGGGTGGCGCTGGGGGCGGCCGGCCTGCTGGGCTTGATCGCGCTGCTGCGTTTGCGGCTGTCCTTTCACGGCAAGCTGCGCGCCACGCTGCTGTTGGGCGTGATCAATTCCGGGCTGCCGTTTCTATTGTTCGCGCTGGCGGCGCGGGTGTTGCCGGCCGGCTATAGCGCGATTTTGAACGCCAGCACGCCCTTGATGGGGGTGTTGATCGGCGCGGCGCTGTTTGGCGAACGCATTGGCGCCAACAAGCTGGCCGGGGTGCTGATCGGCCTGGGCGGGGTGGCGGTGCTGACCCGCACCGGTCCGGCGACGGACCCGGCGGCCTTGTGGGGCGTGGCGGCCTGCCTGGCGGCGACCGCTTGCTACGGGCTGGCCGGCTTTCTGACCAAGCGCTGGATCGCGGACCGTGGCGGGCTGGACAGCCGGGTGGTGGCCTTGGGCAGCCAGCTGGGCGCGGTCTTGCTGCTGCTGCCCTTCATGCTGTGGCAGGCGGCCGCGCAGCCGCTGTCCTGGCCGGAGGCGGGGCCGCGGGTGTGGGCCGCCTTGCTGGCGCTGGGCTTGCTGTGCACCGCGCTGGCTTATGTGCTGTATTTCCGCCTGATCGCCGATGTCGGCCCGTTGAAGGCCCTGACGGTGACGTTTCTGATTCCGCCCTTTGGCATGTTCTGGAGCTGGCTGGCGCTGGGCGAGACGGTCAGCGGCCTGCAGGCGCTTGGCGGCGCGTTGATCGCGCTGGCCTTGTGGCTGGTGCTGCGACCGGAGGCGCCGGCGGCGCGCGCCGCCGCGCCGGATGAGGATTGGTCGATTTAGCGGCGGCGCGGGCGCGCGTCAATTGAGCAGCAGATAGCGGACCGGGCTTTCGCCGCAGGCGACCAGCCCGCATTCCAGGAACACCGACAAGGCATTGCCCAGCAGCAGCAATAGGGTGAGCGCGATGCCGGCCTTGGCCAGCGGGGCCAGCCGCGCCGGCGCTTGCTGGTCGAAACTGCGCGTTTGCTGGCACAGCATCAGCAGCAGCGCGCAGCCGATGAAGACGCCGAAGAAGGCGAGCGCGGCCCAGGTGTAGAAGTGCAGGCCGAGGATGGGCGGGCCGAAGCCGGCATCGCCGGGGGCGATGTGCAGCAGCACTTGGCGGCCGGCCACCAGAAAGCCGGCGGCGGCGGCCAGCAGCATCATGCCGTAATGGCCGGGCTTGTCGCCCAGCAGCACATTGGCGGCCAACGCCACCGCGATCGCGCTCAAGGCCACGCGCTGCAGCAGGCATAGCGGGCAGGGCAGCTCATGTTGGGCGAATTGGAAGTAAAAGGCGACCAGCAATAATAGATTGATCAGCAGCAGGCCCAGCAAGTTCAGCTGGCCGGTGAGTTTCGACATGATGGGCGCGTCCTTACAGGGAGATGGGCAGCATGCTGGTGGCGTGGAATTTGAACCAGTACAGGGTCAGCGCGAAGGCGAGGCCCCAGCAGGCGTAAGCCCATTGGCGCTTGCGCAGGATCAGCGCCAGCATGGCGGCGGCGAGCAGCAGAAACAGCAGGGTGTCCATCGGGGAGTCCTTGTGGTGGTGGCGATGGGGCGCCGGCGGACGCCGGCCTTGTGCTGAAGATTAGCATTGGCGCAAGGCTTGGGGATATAGCGCCGCGCGGCAGGCGGGGACGGGCGTGGCGGCCAGCTCAGCGCGGAGGCGGCGTCTCGGCTTGTTCGCGGATCAGGTCCAGCTCGTTGTGGCTGTCTTGCAGCATGGTGGTCGCCAGCTGGCACAGCCCGGCGATGTGCTGGCGCGCGCGCGGATCGGACAATTGATTGAGCCGCGTGATCGCGTGGAGCAGCGGCTCCAGCGATTGCAGCGTGTCCATCGCCAGCCGGCAAGCCGTGGCGGTGTCGGGCGGCGGCGGGTCAGGCTTCATGCGGCTGGGGCGCGATATAAAGGCGCAAGCTGGTATAGCGCAGGCTGTAACCGGTTTCGGCGCAGTAGAGCGAGCCGGTGTGGCGGTCCGCCCAGAGCCGCTGGTGATGGATGCACACCGCGCACACCTTGCGCGGCAGCACGCCCCTGGGGGTGTGCAGCATGGCCTTGACGCTGGGCAGCGGCTTGAGCAGGCGCAGGCTTTCCACGGCGATGCAGCTGCCGTGATCGGTGAGTCTGGGGCGTAACGGTTCGAAGGTCATGCCAGTCTCCATGATCATGGACGAAGCGACTGGCCTAGCCTATCAATCAAGATATTAAATAACAATAACCGCTAGGTTATGTTTTGGACGAGTGTTGCGTATTGGGCAATGCCGCGACGGCTCAGTCGTCCTGTTCGTCCTGCTCGGGATTGGGCAGCGCCAGCGGCTGGTTGTCTATGACCCGGCTGAGGTCCTGGCTCAACGCGTCCACCATGCTGCGCAGGCAGATCAGGCTCTTGCGGCTGAGCGACTTGCCGCGCATCGCGCGGTGCAGGTCGTCGATCAGCAGTTGCAGCAAGGCTTGTTCCGATAGCGACACTTCGTACTCGGCAACCCGCTCCCGCAACGGCGGCAGCGTGTCCATGTCGCCTTCTTCATCCAGCCAATAGCGCTGCAGGCCCAGGCAGTTTTCGATGTGGCGCGCCAGGCTTTCTCCCATGCCGCGGCCGCTTGGCGCGTCGGAGAACAGCCGGTAGATTTGAGGAGGGCGGCGGTCGATAAACTCGGCGAATCGGGCGACGTTGCCGTCGAAATCGCGTGCGATCAACAGGCCCAGCTTGTAGCGGCGGATTTCGGTCGTGTTCATGTGGGCTATTCAAGCCTAAATATATCCGAGTGGTAAGCTGGCAATCGGTTAGCTTTTAACATAATCATATGGTTATGATTTGGGAGCGAAAAGACGCAAAGCCAGCAAGCATGGGCGTTTACCGTGCGCGTAAATGACGTTGGCAAATTGGCGGCGGCTGGTTTAGGGCGTTGTTTTTGTGCAGCGGGGATGAAAAAGCGCCAGCCGGGGCTGGCGCTGCGCGGGGCGATGCCGGTTTCAGGCGTCGGCGCTGCGGTGGGTGATGATGTTGAAGCCTTCTTGCGCGCCGGGCGGCACGAAGTAGCGGGTGATGTGGTCGAACTCGGCCTCGCTGACGCTGAACGGGTGGCTGCCCTTGGCATTGCGCTGGCGCAGCCGCGATTTGCAGGCATCGTCGTCCACATCCAGGTGGTGCAGCTGGTGGGCGGCGCCGCTGGCGTCGATCAGCTCGCGCATCCAGCGGCGGTTGTCCAGGGTGTTGGCCGGCATGTCCAGCACCACCGACAGGCCTTGGCCGAGCAGGGCGGCGAGATGCGGCGCCAGCGCGTCCTTCAGCGATTGCGAGCGGCGCACGTAATCGGTCAGGGTGCGGATTTCGCCGGGGTAGAGCTTGGCCAGCCAATCGTCTTCGCTGATCAGCACGGTGCGCGGCTGGTCGGCCAGGCGGCGGGTCAGCGTGGACTTGCCCGCCGCGATCTTGCCGCAAACCAAGTGCAGTGTCGCCTTAGTGGCCGTATCTTTGAATTGTTCATTGCTTGGCATGACAGTCTCCTTGGGATAGGGGCAGCTATGAAAAAACCCGCCGGTTGGGGCGGGTTGCCGGGCTTCGTCTGGCCGCGCGCCAACCCGCCTCAGAAAAAGGCGTCAATCCAATCTTGGCTGGCGTAAGGGGCGAAGCGGCGCATAGCGGCCTTATGGTGGCCGCTTGGGGCGGGCTTGTCAAACCGCCGCGGCGGGCCGGCCGGCGCAAGATCCGGTAGACTGAGCCGATGTGCGTCAATTATCTGTGTCCCCATCCGGATCAACTGCCGCTGTTCGGCGTCGAGGCCGGCGGGCTGGTCTGGCAAGAAGAGGCGTGGCAGGACTACGCCGCGCCCTTCATCGTCGCCGGCCGCCAGGGTTTGGAACTGCGGCTGGGCAATTACGGCCTGGTGCCCAAGCGCCATCAGCCGGAAGGCCTGCGGCTGTCCACCACCAATGCGCGTTCGGAAACCGTGGCCGAGCTGAAAAACTTCCGCTACCCATGGCGCGCCGGCCAGCGCTGCCTGGTGCCGATGCGCGCCTTCTTCGAACCCTCGTATGAAAGCGGCCGCGCGCTGCGCTGGCGCATCGGCCTGGCCGACGACGCGCCGTTCGCGGTGGCCGGCTTGTGGCGCGCGTGGTCGGAGCCGGACGGCTCGATCAGCCACGCCTTCACCCAATTGACGGTCAACGCCGAGGCGCATGCGCTGATGCGCCGCACCCATAAGCCGGAGGACGAGAAGCGTTCGCTGGTGATCGTGCGGCCGCAGGACTACCAGGCCTGGTTGACGGCGCGGCGGCCGGAGGAGGCGCAGCGCTTGCTGCGGCTGTATCCGGCGGAGGAGATGCGCGCCGAGGACGCGCCGCTGGCGCCGCGCCAGGGCGCGTCCAAGCCGGCGCCGCAGCCGCTGCCGCGAACCCTGGGTTTGTTCGACTGAGCGACTGCCGCCTGTTCATGCTCTTCGCCGCGAGCAACCGCGAGGAAGAGCGTGAACCGGCTTTTAGTACGTGTTTACGATCTCGCGAGACAAGGCGAAAACGAGCGAAAAAGCGGCATGTACAGGTGGTGCATGAGCATTTTGAGCTCGTACTGACCTGTAACGCTCCACGGCGCGCAGCAGATCGTAAACAGGTTCTTAGATCATCGCCTTCGGATCCACCCACTGATCAAACTGCTCCGCCGTCACATAGCCCAGCTCCAGCGCCGCCTGCTTGAGGGTGCCGCCGTTGGCGTGGGCCAGCTTGGCGATGGCGGCGGCCTTGTCGTAGCCGATGTGAGGGTTGAGCGCGGTGACCAGCATCAGCGATTGCTCCAGCAATTGCTCGATGCGCGCGCGGTTGGCCTGCATGCCGTGCACGCAATGATGGTTGAGGCTGTCCATGCCGTCGGCGAGCAGGCGCGCGCTTTGCTGGAAGTTGTGCGCGATCAGCGGCTTGAACACGTTCAGCTCGAAATTGCCGGAGGCGGCGCCGATGGACAGCGCCACGTCGTTGCCCAGCACTTGGCAGCAGAGCATGGTCATCGCCTCGCACTGGGTGGGGTTGACCTTGCCCGGCATGATGGAGCTGCCCGGCTCGTTTTCCGGGATCAGCAGTTCGCCCAGGCCGCTGCGCGGGCCGGAGGCCAGCCAGCGGATGTCGTTGGCGATCTTGATCAGCACCGTGGCCAGTTGCTTGAGCGCGCCATGGGCGTGCACCAGCGCATCGTGGCCGGCCAGCGCGGCGAACTTGTTGCCGGCGCTGGCGAAGGGCAGGCCGCAGGCGTGATTGAGTTCCGCGGCCACGCGGGCGCCGAACTCCGGATGGGTATTGAGGCCGGTGCCGACGGCGGTGCCGCCGACCGCCAATTGATAGAGGCCTGGCAGCGCGGCGCGGATGGCGTGTTCGGCCTGTTCCAGTTGGTCCACCCAGCCGGACAGTTCCTGGCCCAGGGTCAGCGGCGTCGCGTCCTGCAAATGGGTGCGGCCGATCTTGACGATGTCGGCGAAGGCGGCCACTTTGTCCAGCAGCGCGGCGCGCAGCCGGCCCAGCGCCGGCAGCAGCTTGTCGTGCACCGCGCGCGCGGCGGCGACATGCATGGCGGTGGGGAAGATGTCGTTGGAGGATTGGCCGCGGTTGACGTCGTCATTGGGGTGGATGCGCCGCCCCGGGCCGCGCTCGCCGCCCAGCAATTCGGACGCGCGGTTGGCCAGCACCTCGTTCATATTCATATTGCTCTGGGTGCCGGAGCCGGTTTGCCATACCGATAGCGGGAAGGCGTCCGGATGCTTGCCGGCCAGCACTTCGTCGGCGGCGAGGACGATGGCGTCGGCTTTCTCCGCCGGCAGCGTGCCCAGTTCGCGGTTGGCCAGCGCGGCGGCGCGCTTGACCTGGGCCAGCGCCAGGATCAGTTCCAGCGGCAGGGTTTCGCTGGAGATGGCGAAGTGGCCGAGCGAGCGCTGGGTCTGCGCGCCCCATAGCGCGTTGGCGGGGACTTCGATGTCGCCGAAGGAATCGTGTTCTATTCTGTGTGTCATGGCATGCCTTTCGCACGGGAATGAGGTTTCGATTGTATGCTAAATGCAAGTTCAGGGCTGAACCATTGACCTGTTTTCCGGTCTGACCTCTTGGCGGAGCGCCTCAGGGCTGAGCACTTTAGCGGCGTTCCCTTATGTTTTCGTCCTTGCTTGCATCTTGGCTTTCAACAGGAGTCCTTCATGTCGCTTCGTTCCGAATCCACTTTGCGTTCCTTTACCCTGGCGTCGGGCCAGTCCTGTCAATTCCATTCGCTGCCGGCGCTGGCGGAGCTGGGGGTTGGCGATGTCGGCCGGCTGCCGGTGTCGCTGCGCATCGTGCTGGAGTCCTTGCTGCGCCATCTGGACGGCCAGCGCGTGACCGACGCGCATGTGCGCCAGCTGGCCGGCTGGCAGCCGCGCGCGGCGCGCAGCGAGGAAATCCCCTTCGTGGTGGCGCGCATCGTGCTGCAGGATTTCACCGGGGTGCCGCTGCTGTGCGATCTGGCGGCGATGCGTTCGGTGGCCGAGCGCGCCGGCAAGCCGCCCAAGCGCATCGAACCGCTGGTGCCGGTGGACCTGGTGGTGGATCACTCGGTGCAGATCGACCATTTCCGTGAGAACAACGCCTTGGACCTTAACATGAAACTGGAATTCCGCCGCAACGCGGAGCGCTACCGTTTCATCAAATGGGGGATGCAGGCCTTCGACACCTTCAAGGTGGTGCCGCCGGGCATAGGCATCGTGCACCAGGTGAACCTGGAGTATCTGGCGCGCGGAGTGCTGAGCAAGGATGGGGTGTATTACCCGGACAGCCTGGTGGGCACGGATTCGCACACCACCATGATCAACGCTCTGGGCGTGGTGGGCTGGGGCGTGGGCGGCATCGAGGCGGAAGCCGGCATGCTGGGCCAGCCGGTGTATTTCCTGACGCCGGACGTGGTGGGCGTGCATTTGAAGGGCAGGCTGGGCGAGGGCGTGACCGCCACCGATCTGGTGCTGACCGTGACCGAGCTGCTGCGCAAGGCGCAGGTGGTGGGCAAGTTCGTGGAGTTCCACGGCGAAGGCGCGGCCTCGCTGACCTTGCAGGACCGCGCGACGCTGGCGAACATGGCGCCGGAATACGGCGCCACCATGGGCTTCTTCCCGCCGGACGAGCAGACCGCCGCCTATCTGACCGCCACCGGCCGCAGCGAGGCGGAGGTGGATGCGTTCCGCCGCTATTTCCAGGCGCAGCAGATGTTCGGCATGCCGCAGGCGGGCGAGATCGATTACAGCAGCGTGCTGGAGCTGGACCTGGCCACGGTCGCGCCCAGCGTGGCCGGCCCGCGCCGGCCGCAGGACCGCATCGCGCTGCCGGATTTGAAAAACCGCTTCAACGAGCTCTTGCATCAGCCGGCCAAGGCCGGCGGCTACGGCAAGGAGGGCGCCGGCGGTTTCAGCGGCAAGCTGCGTCACGGCTCGGTGCTGATCGCGGCGATCACCTCCTGCACCAATACCTCCAACCCCGGCGTGATGCTGGCCGCCGGCCTGCTGGCGCAGAAGGCGGTGGCGCGCGGCCTGAGCGTGGCCGGCCACATCAAGACTTCGCTGGCGCCGGGTTCGCGGGTGGTGACCGATTACCTGGGCAAGGCGCATTTGCTGGGGCCGCTGGAGCAGCTGGGTTTCCGCGTCGCCGCCTATGGCTGCACCACTTGCATCGGCAATGCCGGCCCGCTGGAGCCGCAGCTGGAAAGCGAGGTCAGCGGCCAGGATCTGATCTGCGCGTCGGTGTTGTCCGGCAACCGCAACTTCGAGGCGCGCATTCATCCGGCGATCAAGGCCAACTTCCTGATGAGCCCGCCGCTGGTGGTGGCCTTCGCCATCGCCGGTCGGGTGGATATCGATCTGGAACATGAGCCGCTGGGCGTCGGCGTGGACGGCAAGCCGGTGTATCTGCGCGATGTCTGGCCCAGCCAGCAGGAGGTGGGCGCCGCCTTGCTGCAAGCGACGGACGCGGCCACTTATCGCCGTTTGTACCAGGATTTCGCCAGCGGCAACCCGCTGTGGAACGATATCGCCGCCAGCGTGGGCGAGGTTTACGGCTGGGAGCCGTCCAGCTATATCGCCGAGCCGCCGTTCTTCCAGGATTTCGCGATGCAGCCGACGCCGCAGCCGCCGATCCGCGGCGCGCGCGCCTTGGCGATCTTCGGCGACTCGGTGACCACCGACCATATCAGCCCGGCCGGCTCGATCAAGCCGAGTTCGCCGGCCGGCCTGTATCTGCAGGCGCAGGGCATCACGCCCGGCGATTTCAACAGCTACGGCTCGCGTCGCGGCCATCACGAGGTGATGATGCGCGGCACTTTCGCCAATGTGCGCATCCGCAACCTGATGTTGGCGCCGGACGCCGACGGCAAGCCGGTGGAGGGCGGCCTGACCCTGCTGCAGCCGGACGGCGAGCAGATGTCGATTTACGACGCGGCGATGACCTATGTGCGCGCCGGCACGCCGACGCTGATCTTCGCCGGCGAGGAGTACGGCACCGGCTCCAGCCGCGACTGGGCGGCCAAGGGCACGCGGCTGCTGGGGGTGAGGGCGGTGGTGGCCAAGAGCTTCGAGCGCATCCACCGTTCCAATCTGGTGGGCATGGGGGTGTTGCCGCTGCAGTTCCTGGACGGCGATAGCGCCGCCGGCCTCAAGGGCGACGAGACCTTCGAGCTGCGCGGGCTGGAGGACGGCATCGCGCCGCAGCAGCGGGTGCGCCTGCTGATCCGCGACGCCGCCGGCGGCGAGCGCGAGCTGCCCTTGCTGCTGCGCATCGACACGCCGGTGGAGGTGGATTACTACCAACACGGCGGCATCCTGCCCTATGTGTTGCGCCAGTTGTTGAGCTGAAGCGCCGCGTTTGAATCGTTCCCAATGACCAACAGCCGCTTATCGCGGCTGTTGGTCATTGGCGCGGCGGGCTTAGAAGCTGTTTACGATCCGCTGCGCGTCGGCGCTACGGCGTTGAAACCGAGCTCAAAATGCTGATGTACCACGCGTACATTCCGCTTTTTCTCTCGTTTTCGCCTTAGCTCGCGAGATCGTAAACACCTTCTTAGCTGCGGCCCAGCTTGAAGTTCTGCCACAGCCGGCCGTAGATGCGCAGCGTATCCTGGCCCACGCTTCTCTGGATGAAGCTGTTTTTCAGGTCTTCGGCATTGGGGAAGATGGAGCGTTCATTCAGATACTGCTTGCCGACGAATTGCCGCGCCGGCAGGCTGCCCGGCGCGAAGGTCACGGTATTGGCGTTGTCCGCGGCGATCTTGGGATCCAGGCTGTAGTTGATGAAGGCCAGCGCGTTGGCGGTGTTCTTGGCGTCCTTGGGGATGGTCATGCTGTCCACCCAGATGGCCACGCCCTGTTTGGGCATCAGCGGAACCACCTTGACGCCGTTCTTGGAGTCGGCGGCGCGGCGCTTGGCGATATTGAGGTCGCCGCCATAGCCCATGGCCAGGCAGACTTCGCCGCTGGCCATGTCGTTGATGTAGCCGGAGGAGGAGAAGCGGGTGACGCTGGCGCGGATGGCGTTGAGCTGCGGCATGATGGCGCGGTAGTCGGCTTCCTTGGTGCTGCCCGGGTCCTTGCCGAAGTAGTGCAGCGCCATCGGGAAGAATTCGGATGGGGAATCCAGGACGCTGACGCCGCAGGACTTGAGCTTGGACACGTATTCCGGCTTGAACAGCAGGTCCCATTCATTGGCCGGCAGTTTGCCGCCCAGCGCTTTCTTGACCTTTTCCTCATTGATGCCCAGGGTGATCACGCCCCAGAAATACGGCACCGCGTATTTATTGCCGGGGTCGGACACTTCCATCATTTTCAGCAGCGCCGGGTCGATGTTCTTGTAATTGGGGATCTTGCTTTTGTCCAGCGGCTGAAACAGCCCGGCCTTGATGCCCAGGCCCAGCACATTATTGGACGGAACCACCAGGTCGAAGCCGGAGCGGCCGGTCATCAGCTTGGCGTTCAGGGTTTCCATGCTGTCGTAGACGCTGTAATTGACCTTGATGCCGGTTTGCTTGCTGAAGGCCGGCACGGTGGTGGGGGCGATATAGTCGGACCAGTTGTAGACATTGACGGTATTGGCCTGAGCGAGGCCGGCGCTGGTCAGGCCGAGCGCGAGCAGAGCGTGCTTCCAGGTGTTCATGTTCTCTTCCTTCTCTCTCTCTTTGCATGGCTCTCTTAGGAGCCTGTTTTCAAATCGGTATCGCCGCAGATCGTGAACAGGTTCTGTGCGGCGGCGCGGCGGCCGGGTGGGCCCGGCTCTACGCAAGGCGCGGGACGCAGCTTGCCGAACCAGCATATCGTCCTGTAGTGGTGCCGTCTATTATTTTTGCCATTTGATGTTTTTGTGTTAATTATCTGCATACTCCATGCAACCACGCCTGACGCGCGCGGTCCTGCCATAAGCGGGATCGGCCGGCGACACGGCGGGACGCGCGCATTCGCGGCGGCATTCGCATGCCGGCGCGGACACATAACAAGGCGAGGGCCGACGTTGCGACGCGGCCCCGGACAAAGGAGATGCACCATGCGTAATGTTGACAACGCGCTGCCGGCCCCGGACGGGGGAGGACTCAGCGCCAAGGGTTTGCCCGCCGGTTCCATCGGCATTCTCGGCCTGGTGGTGATCGGCATTTCGGTGTGCGCGCCGGCGTATACGCTGACCGCCTCGCTGGGGCCGGCGGCCACCCAGGTGGGCAAGCAGATGCCGGCGGTGTTTTTCGTCAGCTTCATTCCGATGTTGCTGGTGGCGATAGGCTACCGCGAGCTGAACCGCGAGATGCCGGACGCCGGGACCTCCTTCACCTGGGCCACGCGCGCGTTTGGGCCGTGGATAGGCTGGATCGCCGGCTGGGGGCTGGTGGTGTCCACGGTGCTGGTGCTGTCCAATACCGCCGCGGTGGCGATGGATTTCATGTATCTGGCCTTGGGCCAGGCGCTGGGGCGGCCGGACATCGCGGCCCTGCCTGACAACACGGCGGTGAACATCGCTTCCTGCCTCGGCTTCATGGCGGTGGCCACCTGGATTTCCTGCCGTGGCCTGCAATCCACCAAGCGGGTGCAGTATGTATTGGTGTCGTTCCAGGTGCTGGTGCTGGCCTGGTTCGCCTGGGCGGCGTTCAGCGCCGCCGCCGACGGCGGCCATCCGTATTCCATCCCGCTGGAGTGGAGCTGGTTCAACCCCTTCGCGGTGGAGAGTTTTTCCCAATTCGCCGCCGGGGTGGCGGTGTCCATCTTCGCTTATTGGGGCTGGGACACGGTGGTGACCATCAGCGAGGAAACCACCGGCGACAAGCGCGCCAATCTGTCCGGCAAGGCCGCCACGCTGGTGATGGTGCTGCTGGTGGGCTCTTATGTGCTGATCAGCGCGGCGGTGGTGTCCTTCGCCGGCGTCGGCGCCGACGCCACCGGCCTCGCCAATCCGGCCATCGCCGCCAATGTGTTCACCGCGCTGGCCGGTCCGGTGATGGGGCCGGCGGCCATTCTGCTGTCGCTGGCGGTGATGTCCAGTTCCGCCGCGTCCTTGCAGTCCACTTTCATGTCGCCGGCGCGCACCATGCTGGCGATGGGCCATTACCGGGCCTTGCCGCCCAAGTACGCGGTGGTGGAGTCGCGTTTCAAGGCGCCGGCCTACGCCACCGTGGTGTCGGCGTTGGTGGCCTCGGTGTTTTACGCGGTGATGCGGGTGCTGAGCGAGAATGTGTTGTCCGACACCATTACCGCGCTGGGCATGATGGTGTGCTTCTATTACGGCCTGACCGCCTTCGCCTGCGTCTGGTATTTCCGCAAGCAGGCGCTGAGCTCGGTGCGTCATTTCCTGCTGCGCGGTCTGTGTCCGGGCTTGGGCGGGGCGCTGTTGTTCGTCGCGCTGATCCGCACCACGCTGGACAGCATGGACCCGGCCTTCGGCAGCGGTTCGCATATCGGCGGCCTGGGTCTGGTGTTCATCCTGGGGGTGACGGTGGCCGTGGTCGGTTTGTTGCTGATGCTGTACATGTACCGCCAGCACCCGGCCTTTTTCCGCGGCGAGGTGTTGAAGAAGGGGACGCCGGTGTTCAGCTTCGACGAAAAGATCTGAGCGCGCGCAAATGAAAAGCCGCCCGGCAGGGCGGCTTTGATGTTTGACTAGCGGCTGGCGGCTCAGATGCGGAAGAAACGCACCGCCTGATGCAGGTTCTGGGCGATGTCCGACATCGAGCGCGAGCTGTCCGCCACATTGCTGACGATGGCGGTGTTTTCCTCGGCCATCTGCGCCACTTTTTCCATGTTCTGCGCGATCTCGGTGCTGGCCAGCTTCTGTTCCTGCACCGCGCTGACGATGGTGCCGGTGCTGTCGGTGGACTTGGCCACCGCCTGCTCGCCTTCCTGCAGCGCGTTTTCCACGGTGGAGACGAAGGCCTGGCTGCTGCTCAGCGAGGCGAGGCTGCTGGTGATGGCGTCTTCCAGCTCCACCGACTGGGTGCCCAGCACATGGGTGACCTGGTCGATTTCCTTGGCGGATTCGGCCGAGCGTTCCGCCAGCACGCGCACTTCGTCGGCCACCACCGCGAAGCCGCGGCCCAGTTCGCCGGCGCGCGCCGCCTCGATGGCGGCGTTCAGCGCCAGCAGATTGGTCTGGTCGGCGATGTCGCGCACCTGGCTGGTCATGCTGGTGATCTTGCGGGTGTTGGCGACGAAGTTCTTTACCGCGTCGGCGATGCCGTTGACCGCTTTCTCTACATTGTCGACTTCCTTGATCAGCAGGCTGAGCTGGGCGGTGCCGTTCTTGGCGGTGACCAGGCTGGTCTGCGCGTGCTCGCGTACTTCCTGGGCGGCTTCGGCCACGTGGCTGATGCTGACGGTGAGCTGTTCCACCGCGGCGGCGGAGCTGGCGGCAGCCTGGCTTTGCTGGTGCGAGGCGGTCAGCACCTGCTCGGCGGATTCGGACAGATGGCCGGCCACGCTATTGGCTTCTTCCGCGCCTTGCTGCACATTGCCGATGGCTTTCACCAGCTGCTCGCGCATATCGGCCAGCGCGGCGATCACCTGGGCCGGTTCGTCCTTGCCGTCCGGCTTCAGCTCGATGCGCAGATTGCCGGCGGCCACTTCGCGCGCCGCCGCCACCGCGCTGTTCAGCGGGCGGGTGATGGAGCGGGTCAGCAGCCAGCCTATCAGCGCGGCCGCGGCCAGGCAGATGGCGGTGATGGTCAGCGCGGTGGCGCGCACCGCGGTGGCGCTGGTTTCCGCGTCCTTGCGGCTGTCCTGGGCGCGATCGGCCAGCGCCTTGGTGAGGTCTTCCACCTTTTGTTCCAGTTGGTGGATCAGCGGCCGGTGCTGCCCAACCATGAAGGCTTCGGCCTCCTTGTTCTGGTTGGCCATGGCCAGCGCCATCAGCTTTTTGGTGGGCGCGTCCAGCGCTTCCTGCGCCTGGCCCACGTCCTTGAGCAAGGCGGCGGTGGCGGGTATCGGCGGGAATTTGGTGAAGTGGTCTTCCAGCGCTTTCTCGGCGTTGTTGAACGCTTTGATGGTTTGGTCGGTCTGCGCCTTGATCTCGGCCATCTTGGCCGGGTCGGTTTCAATGATCAGGTCGCGCGCGCCTATGCGTTGCTGTTGCAGATGGTGATCCAGCTGGGCCACCAGCAGCAGGGACTCCAGCCGGTTGTCGGTGATGTCTTCCATGCTGTCGCTGATGGAGGAGAGGCCGCTGAGCATGACGATGCTCATGACCAGCACCAGGGCGATCAGCGCGCCAAAGGCGAGGGCGAGTCTTTGTCCAATGCGCAGGTTTTTCATCTGTTTGTCCCATCGTGGATTATTGTGGTACTTCCAATTTAATATATTTATGAAATGATCAGAAAGTGAATAATTACTTATAGGCTAGCCGACGAATTTTTTGCGGCGTTTTTTGTTTCAAAATGAAACGCGGGAGGGTGAGAGGCAAGGGTGAGCCGTGTTAACGCGGCCATGAAAAAAGGCGGACTCGCGTCCGCCTTTGCTGCATGGTTTGGATCCGGCGCTTATTGCTGGATTTGCGCCTTGGCCTTGAGGTCGGCGATCAGCTTTTCCACGCGGCCGCCCATGATGCGCTGGGTCAGCTGCGGACGGATGTCGTCCAGCGCCGGCACATTGCGCTGCACGCGGGCGTCGTCCAGCTTGATCACGTGCCAGCCGAACTCGGTTTTCACCGGCTTGGCGGTCACTTCGCCCTTGGACAGCTTGGTCATGGCCTGGGAGAACGGCGCCACGAAGGTGCCGGCTTCCTGCCAGTCCAGATCGCCGCCCTTGTCCTTGCTGCCCGGATCCTGCGATTTTTCCTTGGCCAGCTTGTCGAAGGCCTTGCCCTTCTTCAGCGCTTCGATCACCGCCTTGGCTTCGGCCTCGGTCTTCACCAGGATGTGGCGCGCGTGGTATTGCTTGGTTTCCGGCACGCTGGCCACCAGCTTGTCGTATTCGGCCTTCAGGTCGGCGTCGCTGACCGGATTGGACTTTTCATAGTCCTTGATCAGGCGGTTGGCCAATGCCATCGCTTGCATATTGGCCAGTTCGGCGGTGAATTCCGGCGACTTGTCCAGGCCCTTCTTCACGGCTTCCTGGCGCAGCACTTCGGCGGTGACCAGTTGATCCTTGACCATGTCGCGCGCTTGCGGGTTGGCCGGCTGGCCTTGGGCTTCCATCATCTTGACCACGGCGTCGATGCGGGCGTCGGAGATGGCCTGGCCGTTGACGACCGGGCCGGCAACCACGATGGCGCTGCCGGCGAAGGCGGCAACGAGGGCGCTGGTCAGCAGGAGTTTACGCATATTCTTAGGTGTCCTGAAGGTTTGGTTTATTGGATCTTGGCCTTGGCGCGCAGGTCTTCCACTGCCTTGGCGATGGCTTCTTCTTGCAGTTGGCGGCCGATTTGCGGCTTGGCCTCATCCAGCGACGGAAGCTTGGCGTCACGAATGTCTTCCACCTTGAACACATGCCAGCCCAGCGGGGACTGGTAGGGCTTGCCGCTGGTCTGACCCTTGCGGATGTCCTTCAGCGCGGCGGCCAGCGGCGGATCCATGCGGTTGAGGTTGCCCCAGCCCATTTCGCCGTTGCTCTGCTTGGCGTTGGGGTCGATGGAACGGGTGCGCACCAGGTCGTCGAACTTGGCGCCTTTTTTCAGGTCGGCAATCACTTTCTGCGCGTCGGCCTCGCTCTTCAGCGTGATCTGGCGCGCGTGGATTTCCTTGCTGCCGGATTGCTGGGCGGCCAGCTTGTCGTAGACGTCCTTGATCTGGGCGTCGGTCACCGGCGCCTGTTTGGCGATGTCGGCGAACAGCGCTTCGCGCAGCATTTCATTGCGGATGTCGTCCAGGCGCTGGGCGAACAGCGGCTGCTTGTCCAGCTGGCGCTTGCGCGCTTCCTGCAGAATCACTTCGCGGGTGATCAGCGAGTTCTTCAGTTGCTCGCGCAGTTCCGGATTGTCCTGGGCCTTGCCGCCGCTGCTTTGCACCACGTTGGCGACGGCGGTGTCCAGTTCTTTCTTGTCGATGGCGGCGCCGTTGACCACGGCGATGGATTCCGCGGCGGCGGGCAGGGCGATGCTGGCGGCCAGCACGACGGCGGCGATGCGGGAAAGCTTCATGGGGTTGTCCTTCTTTGGAATCAAGTCAGATTTCTTCAGGCGTGAACGCTTTGATGGCCAGCGCGTGCACCTTGGTTTGCATCAAGCTGCCCAGGGCCTCATAGATCAGCCGGTGGCGATGCACGCGGCCCAATCCTTGAAAGCGGGCGCTGACAATGGTTAGCGTGTAATGTCCGCCGCCGTCGCGCGCGCCGACGTGGCCGGCGTGCAGCGCGCTGTCGTCCTGGATGTCCAGGTGTTCCGGCTCCAGCGCCTGCAAGGCGGCGTTCAAGAGTTCCAGCGTGGTGCTCATTGCGGAAACGCCTTGAGAAAGGGTTTGACGCTGACGCTGGCGTAGACGCCGGCCGCGATATAGGGGTCGGCGTCGGCCCAGGCCTGGGCGGCGTCCAGCGATTCGAACTCGGCGACGATCAGGCTGCCGCTGAAGCCGGCGGGGCCGGGATTGGCGCTGTCTATGGCCGGACAGGGGCCGGCCAGCACCAGGCGGCCTGCATCCTGCAGCGCCTGCAGCCGCGCCAGATGCGCGGGCCGCGCTGCCAGCCGGCGCGGCAGCGAGTCGGCGGTGTCCTGGCCGATGATGGCGTAAAGCATTATTTCTTTTCCTCAATGTATTTGGCGAGGAACAGGCTTTGTGCGATGACGAAGGCCAGCATCAGGCCCAGGCCGCCAAACAGTTTGAAATTGACCCAGACGTCTTCGCTGAAACGGTAGGCGACGAACAGATTGAGCGCGCCCATGAAGGCGAAGAAGCCGGTCCAGGCCCAGGTCAGCTTGCGCCATACCGGCGCCGGCAGCTGCAGCTGCTGACCCATCATCAGTTTCAGGCCGTTCTTGCCGAGGAAGTCGCTGATCAGCAGGCCGGCGCCCATCACCCAGTACAGCACCGTGGGTTTCCACATGATGAAGTGCTTGTCGTGCAGCAGCAGGGTGGCGCCGCCCAGCACCACGATCAGGCCCAGGCTGACCCATTGCATGGTGTCCACCTTGCGGTGGCGCAGCCAGGTCCAGCCCACCAGCAAGGTGGTGGCGGCGATGGCGACGCCGGTGGCGATGAACATGTCGCGGCTCAGCCAGTAGGTGGCGAAGAACAGGACGACGGGGAACAGGTCGGTGAAGAATTTCATGCGGACGATTATGAGGGCGGCCCGGCCGATATTCAAGCCGGGCAAGGATTAAGAAGGGATTAGCGCTGGGTCTGCTTGACCACGCTCATCGCGCTGGCCACCAGCGAGCCGACATCGGCGACATTGGCCGGCAGTATGATGGTGTTGTTTTCCTTGGCCAATTTGCCGAAGGCGGCCACGTATTGCTCGGCCACTTTCAGGTTGACCGCCTCCAGGCCGCCCTCGGTGTGGATGGAGCTGGCCACGCGTTTGATCGCGTCGGCGGTGGCGTCGGCCACCAGGCGCAGCGCCTCGGCCTCGCCCAGCGCCTTGTTGATGGCGGCCTGCTTGTCGCCTTCGGAATTGTTGATGGTGGCCTGCATCTCGCCCTGGGATTTCTGGATCGCCGCTTCGCGCGCGCCGTTGGCCAGGTTGATCTGCTCCATCTTCAAGCCTTCGGATTGAGCGATGCGCGCGCGCTTTTCCCGCTCCGCGGTGATCTGCGCCTGCATCGCGTGCAGGATGTCCTGCGGCGGCACCAGGTCCTTGATCTCGTAGCGCAGCACTTTGACGCCCCAGTTGATCGCGGCCTCGTCCAGCGCCGCCACCACGGTCTGGTTGATCTCGTCGCGCTCTTCAAAGGTCTTGTCCAGCTCCATCTTGCCGATCACCGAGCGCAGCGTGGTCTGCGACAGCTGGGTGATGGCGATGATGAAGTTGCTGGTGCCGTAGGAGGCGCGCTGGGCGTCGGTGACCTGGAAGTAGAGGATGCCGTCCACTTTCAACTGGGTATTGTCGCGGGTGATGCAGACCTGGCTGGGCACGTCCAGCGGCACTTCCTTCAGGCTGTGCTTGTAGGCGATGCGGTCGATGAAGGGAATGATGATGTTGAGGCCGGGCGCCAGGGTGCCGTGATAGCGGCCGAGGCGCTCGACGATGTAGGCGTTCTGCTGCGGCACCACCGCCAGCGATTTGAACACGAAGACGATGACGGCGGCGAGCAGGATCAGGGGCAGGAGTTCCATGGGTCTTGTTATTCCGGTTGGGTTGAACTGATTTTGAGCAGATTGCCGTCGCGGCCGACGATGTAGGCGGTGGCGCCGGCTTCCAGGCTTACGCCGTCCACCGTCGCCGCGTCCCAGGCGGCGCCGCGGTATTGCACGCGGGCATGGCCGGAAGCGGCGGCATGGAGGATTTGCACCGGCTGGCCCAGGTCCGGGTCGTCGGCGCGCGGCTGGCTGGGGGAGGCTGGATGGCGGCGCTTGTAGCCGTAAACCAGCGCCACGCCGGCCACGCCGGCAAGGCTGGCGATCACGTATTGGCTGGCTTCGGCGGCGCCGAGCCAGGCGGCAGTGCCGCCGCAGAGCATGGCGACGGCGACGACCAGCAGGTAGAAGGTGCCGGAGAAGAACTCGGCGATCAGCGCGATCAGCGCGCTGGCGATCCAGATGGCGGTTAGCGGCAAGTCGATGACCTTGTCAAATTGATGCGCACATTTTCATGCCATCGCCGCTGAATGACAAGCGCGCGGGTGCGTTCTCTCAAGCGGGCGGGCGTTTAAACATGATCCTTGTCCGGCAGATAATGGGACAGGCGAGCCTCTTCCTCATCATCCAGCCAGAATTTGTCCAGCATTACCCAGACCACGGCAAGCAGCGAAACCAGTACGACGAGCAGAGCGATCATGGCTTGGACTCCTCATCAAGGTGAATAAGGCGCGTTCCCATTTCCATTGTAGTGCCTGCCCCGGTGCTTTGCCGGCGATGGGTTACAATCCATCACCTCAGACAAGCCGAGGGGCGGAATGTTCCAGTTGCAAGCAGCGGCGCAGGCCGAAATCGAAATCAAGAAGAGCCGTTTCATCGGCATCGTGCAGCCGGTGAGCAGCCGGGAAGAGGCGCTGGCGCGGCTGGCGGAGATCCGCGCGCAATGGCCGGACGCGCGGCATTACTGTGCGGTGCTGCTGTGCGGCGCGGATTCCATGCTGGACGACGACGGCGAGCCGTCCGGCACCGCGGCGCGACCGATGTACAACGTGTTGCGGCATAAGGACGTTTGCGATGTGCTGGCGGTGGTGGTCCGGTATTTCGGCGGAATTAAATTGGGTGCGGGCGGCTTGGTCAGAGCCTACACTCAAGCTGTCAATGCCGCGATGGACATGGCCAGCCTGACGGCGATGGTGGCGCGCGGCGATTACGCGGCGACGGTGGATTTCGCCGGCGAGGCGCGGCTGCGCCACTTGTGCCAAGAACTGGGCGTGCCGGTATCGACGCCCGTTTACGGCGAGCGGGTGAGCTTGACGCTGAGCCTGCCGCTCGCCGAGGCCGAGGCCTTGCTGGCGGCGTTGACGGACGGGATGGCCGGCGCGCTGGAGGTGTCGCCGGTCGACTGAGGCGCCGTACGGCGCGGGCGGGGCCGCGCCGGCCCTTCATAAAGGGAGAGAGGGAACTCATGTCGCAACAGCAATATCGCCTGGTGACGCGCAGCGATTTCGACGGACTGGTGTGCGCGGTGCTGCTCAACGAACTGAATATGATCAAGGAGATCAAGTTCGCTCACCCCAAGGACATGCAGGACGGCAAGGTGGAAATCACCGAGAACGACATCACCACCAACCTGCCTTACGTGGCGGCGGCGCATCTGGTCATCGACCACCATCTTTCCGAAACCCTGCGCAATTCCAGCGCGGACAATTATGTGATCGATCCCAAGGCGCCGTCGGCGGCGCGGGTGGTGTTCAACCACTTCGGCGGCAAGCAGGCGTTTCCCAATATCAGCGACGAGATGATGGAGGCGGTGGACAAGGCGGATTCCGCCCAGTATTCGCTACAGGAAGTGCTGCACCCGTCCGGCTGGGTATTGCTCAATTATCTGATGGACGCGCGCACCGGCCTGGGGCGCTTCAAGGAGTTCCGCGTCAGCAATTACCAACTGATGTTGGACCTGATCCGTTATTGCCGCGACCACGGCATAGACGAGATCCTGGCCTTGCCCGATGTGCAGGAGCGGGTGGACTTGTACCGCCAGCACGAGGCGCTGGCCAAGGAGCAGATCCGGCGCTGTTCCCGCGTCTACGGCAATCTGGTGGTGTTGAACCTGCTGCATGAGGACGTGATCCATCCCACCAACCGCTTCATGATTTACGCGCTGTTCCCGGACTGCAATATCTCCATCCACCAGCTATGGGGCGTCAATCGGCAGAACACGGTGTTCGCGGTGGGCAAGTCCATCATCAACCGCAGCTCGCGCACCAATGTCGGCGCGCTGATGCTGCAGTACGGCGGCGGCGGCCACGAGGCGGCCGGCACCTGCCAGGCGGGCAACGACCAGGCCGAAGATGTGCGCGATGAACTGGTCGCGCGCATCCGCGGCCACGGTTGAGAGCCGATTAACGATCGCGCGGATTAAGGCGTGACAAGGCGGCGCGGCTGAACTCGCCGTGTCGCGCCTCATCACGCGCAGCAGGTTGTCGCTCAGGCCAGCTGTTGCAGCACTTCCAGCGCCTGGTGCAGGTCCTGGCATACCGCCAGCGCGTGATGGGTCTGGTCCGCCGGCGGCGTCACCAGGTCCGGCACCAGGATCACCCGCATGCCGGCGGCGACGCCGGCGTGCAGGCCGTAGACCGAATCCTCCAGCACCACGCAGCGCAGCGGATCGACGCCCAGCTTGCGCGCGGCGGCGAGGTAGACGTCCGGAGCCGGCTTGGTATGGGCGACTTCGTCGCCGGCCACCACGGTATCGAAATAAGACGCGAGCCCGGTGCGGCCCAGCTTGATGTCCGCCAGCTGGCGCTGGGTGGAGGTGGCCACCGCGCGCGGCAGGTTTTGTTCGCGCACCCAGTCCAGCAGCGCCTCGATGCCGCGCTTCAGCGGAATCTCCTCATGCTCCAGCATCTGCCAGTAATGCCGGCGGCCCACGTTTTGCAGCGCGACGGCGTGGTCCTGGCTGCCCAGCCTTTCACTGAGGAATTCGGTGCAGCGGCGCATGGACAGGCCCACCATGTCCAGCAGCAATTGATCGCTGAGCGTCATGTCCAGCTCGTCGGCGGCGCGGCGCCAGGACTCCATCGAAATTCTCTCGGTGTCTATCATCAGGCCATCCATGTCGAACAAGATGGCGTCATAGTTTTGCGGCATGAGGACTCCTTTTCCGGGCTTCGACCTTACGCCAGATGGCCCGGCTGCGGCAAGCACTTCCCCTCTGGTATAGTGGGCCATCGCAAACGGCAGAGGAGGCGGATGTGCAATCGGTATTGGTGGCCAATCCCAAGGGCGGCAGCGGCAAATCGACGCTGGCGACCAATCTGGCCGGCTATTACGCCGCGCGCGGCAAACGGGTGATGCTGGGCGATGTGGACCGGCAGCAGTCGTCGCTGGGCTGGCTGGCGCAACGCGATGCGGCGCTGCCTTCCATCGCCGGCTGGGAAGTCAAGGCCGGCGAGGCGGCGCGGCCGCCCAAGGGCACCGAGGTGGTGGTGCTGGACAGCGCCGCCGGCCTGCACGGCAAGAAGCTGGCGGCCCTGGTGTCCCGCGTCAGCCGTATCCTGGTGCCGATTCAACCTTCGCCGTTCGATATGTGGGCGAGCGAGGCCTTCTTCGAGCAATTGCTGGAAGAAAAGGCGATCCGCAAGAACAAGGCCTTCATGGCGGTGGTGGGCATGCGGGTGGACCCGCGCACCCGCTCGGCGCGCGAATTGGAAAAATTCCTGGCCAATCATGATGTGCCGGTGCTGACCTGGCTGCGCGACACCCAGCTTTACGTGCAGGCGGCTTCCAGCGGCCTGTCGCTGTTCGATCTGCCGCCATCGCGCACCCAGCGCGACCGCGACGCCTGGCAGCCGGTGCTGAATTGGCTGGGCGGCGACGCCGACGGCAGTTGGTGCGACAAATAGCCGTTTGTCTTGATCTGAAATAAAATCGCTTGACGTGAAGAAACCTGCGGCGTAAGGTGTGCCGGTAAGTGCGTGCGAGCCAAGCGAGGCGTCGCAGGGGACACTGTAAACGGGAGCCATCGAGCTCCCGTTTATGTTTGGGGCCCCTCGTTTTTTGACTCTTCATTCCGCTTTGGGAGCACACGCATGATCAAGACAGAACTCAATTACGGCGACGTTTACCTGGTGCCGAAGAAAACCGTGGTGGACAGCCGCAAGGAGTGCGATACCTCGGTTCAGTTCGGCCCGCGCCGTTTCGACATGCCGATCTACCCGTCGAACATGAAGTCGGTGGTCAGCGCCGACACCTGCGAGTTCTTCGCCCGGCAAGGCTGGTTTTACACCATGCACCGCTTCAATGTGGACGCGGTCGAGTTCACTCGCGACATGCAGGCCAAGGGCCTGTTCGCCTCCATCAGCGTCGGGGTCAACGAGGACACGCTGGAACAACTGGCCGCGCTCAAGCAGGCCGGTCTTACCCCGGAATACATGACGCTGGACATCGCCAACGCCTGGTGCGTGAAGGCCGAGCGCATGATCAAGCACATCAAGCAGCACTTCCCCGATACCTTCCTGATCGGCGGCAACATCGCCACCGCCGAGGCCGCGCGCGATCTGCAAAGCTGGGGTTGCGACGCGATCAAGGCCGGCATCGCCGGCGGCCGCGTCTGCATCACCAAGAACAAGACTGGCTTTCATCGCCCGATGATTTCCACGGTGCAGGACTGCGTGGCCGCGGTCAGCGTGCCGGTGATCGCCGACGGCGGCATCGTCGAGCACGGCGACATGGCCAAGGCCATGGCCTGCGGCGCCAGCATGATCATGGCCGGTTCCCTGTTTGCCGGCTATGACGAATCCGCCGGCGACATCGTCGAGATCAACGGCAAGCACTACAAGGAATACTTCGGCAGTGCCTCGCAGTTCAACAAGGGCGCCTACGTCAATGTCGAGGGCAAGAAAATCCTGGTGGAGTACAAGGGCAGCATCGGCAAGCTGCTGTGCGAGCTGAAGGAAGACTTGCAGTCGTCCATCAGCTACGCCGGCGGCAAGGAATTGCAGGCGCTGCGCAGCGCCGAGATGATCCAGGTCCGCCGCTGATCCGGCCAGGCGGGCCCGCGCGGCTAGGCGGTTTGCGCCGCCGGCGCGGGCGCGTCTTGGTCTTGCCGCGGCAGCGCGCGGCATTGCGCCCAGATCGAGCACTCCAGCTGCATCGCCACTTCGTCGCGCTGATTGCGGGTGGTCCAGCGCACTTTCACCACGCCAAAGCCGGGCTGACTGCCGGAGCGGCGCTTGTCCAGGATTTCCACGCTGACGCGCAGCGTGTCGCCGGCGCGGGTGGGCTGCGGCCAGCGCATCTTGTCTATCTGCATGCCGATCAAGCCATTGGCCATTTTCCCCAATTCGGTCTGGGTCACCAGCCGCATGCTCAGGCTGCTGGTCTGCCAGCCGCTGGCGGCCAGGCCGCCGAACAGGCTGTCCGCCGCGCGTTGCGGATCGGTATGGAAATATTGCGGGTCGTACTGGCGGGCGAAGCCGGTCAGTTCTTCTTCGCCGAGGGTGTGGCTGGGGCTGTGGAATAGCTGGCCCGGCTGCAGATCTTCAAAATAGAGCATATCGACTTACGTTCGCGTCACTTGAGTTTGCAGCTTAACGCGGCCGGCGCAAGCGGTCAAAATCCGGACTGTATTCAACCGAGGGAGAACGATATTTTGTCGCAAGATAGACAGTTGGAAGTGTGCGCCGCCTCGCTGGCCTCCTGCCTGGCGGCGGAGCAGGGCGGCGCGGCCAGGGTGGAATTGTGCGCCAGCCTGGAAACCGGTGGCGTCACGCCGTCGCCGGGCATGATTGCCTTGGCGCGGCAGCGGCTATCCATCGACCTGCATGTGATCGTGCGGCCGCGCGGCGGCGATTTCCTGTATTCCGCCGACGAGTTCGAGGTGATGCGCCGCGATGTGCTGGCCTGCCGCGACTTGGGCGTGGACGGCGTGGTGCTGGGCTTGCTGGACGCCGATGGCGCGGTCGATGTCGAGCGCACGCGCGAGCTGGTCCGGCTGGCGGGGCCGATGACGACGACCTTCCATCGCGCCTTCGATCTGGCGCGTGATCCCGAGCAGGCGCTGGAGCAGGTGATCGCCAGCGGCTGCCGCCGCTTGCTGACCTCGGGCCAGGCGCCGACGGCGCTGGACGGCGCGGTCCTGATCGCAGGCTTGCGCCGTCAGGCGGGCGAGCGGCTGATGCTGATGCCGGGCGGCGGCCTGCTGCCGGACAATCTGGCCGCGCTGGCGCGCGCCACCGGCTGCGCGGAATTCCACGCCTCGGCCAGCGCGGTGGTGGCCAGCGCGATGCGCCATCGCCGTTCCGGCGTATCCATGGGCGCCGGCGGCGATGAGTACGGCTGGCGCGAAACCAGCGCCGCCACGGTGCGGGCGATGTGCGAGGTTTTGCGCGCGCTGGATTGACTCTGGTTTCACGGCTGCGGGATGATGCCGACATCGTCCGGCAAGAGACCGGGACAGGAGCGCAGACATGAGCAAGCCGCCGAATGTGGTCAATATCGAGCAGGTCGCCGCCGTCGACTATCGGGAGGGCGAGGTCTGGGGCGGCAGCTACCAGCCGCTGACGCCGGCCTTGGACGCCTTGCCGGGCCGGTTGGGCGCCAATCTGACCCGGCTGCCGCCGGGACGGGTGGGCTGCCCCTTCCATGCCCATGCCCGCGAGGATGAAATCTTCTATGTGCTGTCCGGACGCGGCGTGCTGCGCCTGGGTGACAGCGTTCAGGAAATCGGCCCTGGCGACTGCGTTTCCTGTCCGGCCGGTCATGGCGTCGCGCACCAGATCGCCAACCCTTTCGATGAAGACCTGGTTTATCTGGGCATCGGCGTCAACGACCCGCACGAAGTCTGCGTCTATCCGGACAGCGGCAAGGTGCTGGTGCGCCATCTGAAACAGGTGGGACGGCTGGAGGGCGCGCCGTATTACGACGGCGAGCCGCCGCGGCCCAGGGTGTTCGACTTGCTGGAGCGCGGCGTGCAGCCGGCGCCGAAGAAGAAATAGCCGGCGCTTGGCAGGCGGGGACGGCATGAGCGATAACGGAAGCATGGCGCACGGGCGGGTAGAGAAACGATGAGGCGGGGATTGGGCCGGGCGGCGGCGCTGGCGCTGGCATGGTCTATGAGCGCGGCGGCGGGACCGCTGTTGTTCTGTTACGAGGATCAGATTTCCTATCCTTGGCTGGACGGCCACGGCGGCGGTTTGGACATTCAACTGATCAAGCAACTGCAAGCGCCGTTGCGGCGGGCCGTGTTGCTGCAGCCGATGCCATGGCGGCGCTGCATCAATATGCTGAGCCAGGGCAAGATGGACGGCGCCTTCGCCGCCAGCTTCCTGCCGGAGCGCTCACAATGGGGCTTGTATCCGCTATTGGCCGACGGCGCGCCGGACGGCGGCCGACGGCTGCACAGTTCCAGTTATTCCTTGTACCGCTTGAAGGGCACCACGGTGGACTGGGATGGCAGCCATCTCTCCAGCGGCATGGCGCCGATCGGCATGCAAACCGATTTTTCCATTGGCGCTTTTCTGCGCAAGCAGCAGGTGGAGATAGACGACAGCAACCGCGATCCCTTGGCCATTCTGCAAATGCTGCGCTTGCGGCGGCTCAGCGGCGCGGCGCTGCAAACCCCGCGCGCCGAACAGCTGCTGCGCGAGCACCCGGAACTGGCGGAGGTGATTGAACGCTGCCGGCTGCCATTGGAGGAGAAGCCTTATTTCCTGATGCTGTCGCGCCAGTTGGCCTACCGCGAGCCGGGGCTGCCGGCCAGGATCTGGGCGGAACTGGAGCGTCAGCGCGAGGCGCCGGCTTTCCAGGCTTTGCTGCGCTCCGCCAGCCAGCATCGGGAGGCGGGCGGACATAAATGAAGTCCGGGTATTTGGCGATTGACCGCTACCGAAACTAAAGCATTTACTTTACCATCCGCTTTCCATTCACCCTGGGAAAACAAATGCACAAGAATATGCTCGTGGCCGCCGGCTGCCTATGGCTGGCGGCCGGCCCGGTCTTGGCGGAGGGCTGGAATCACCCCGGCTGGCAGGATAGCGCCGATACCCGCGTCAAGGCCTTGGCGCTGTTGCAAACGCTGAACGCCACCTTGCTCAGCAATAGCAGTGCCACCCGCACCTTGCAGCAATGGTGCGCCGAGCACCGGATGGCGGCGCCGGCGCAGATCCGCGCCTTGCGCAATCCCGCCGATCACAAGGACGCCAGCGCCGAGGTGAGGGCGCAGCTGCGCGCGCAGCCGGACGAGCGCGTCGCCTACCGCCGCGTGCAGCTGGCCTGTGGCGAGCATGTGCTGTCCGAAGCCGACAATTGGTATCTGCCCTCCAAGCTGACGGCGGAGATGAACCGCCAACTGGACGGCAGCGATGTGCCGTTTGGCCGCGCGGTGGCGGCGCTGAATTTCCGCCGTCAGACCGAGGAGGTCAAACTGCTGTGGTCGCCACTGGAGGCCGGCTGGGAAATGAAACCGGCGCCCAAGGCCGGCGCCGGCGGGCTGGACATCGCGCAGCAAGTGCTGCAGCACCGCGCGGTGCTGTATCGCGGCAGCGACAACGCGCCGTTCAGCGTGGTGGTGGAGACTTATCAGCGAGACGTCTTCGCCTTCCCGCTGGCCTATTGAGACCGCGCCGAGCGAGTCTTGCGAGCAGGGCGCTGGCAGCGTCCGCTGCGCAAACAACAGAAGAAGAAAGCAAGCATGATGAAGACAACACAGAGATTGGGCGGCCTGTTCTTGGCCGGCCTGATCGCCGGCCAGCCGGCGCTGGCGGACCGCCTGGACGATATCCTGCAACGCGGCAGCGTGCGGGTGGGCACCACCGGAGATTACCGTCCGTTCAGCGAACGGGACGCGGCCAGCGGCGCCTATCGCGGCCTGGACATCGAGATGGCCGAGAGCCTGGCGCGGGCGCTGGGCGTCAAGCTGGAGCTGGTGGCCACCAGTTGGCCGACGCTGATGCGCGACCACGAGGCCGGCAAGTTCGACATCGCGATGAGCGGGGTGTCGATCAATCTGGAGCGGCAAAAGCGGGCGCTGTATTCGCAGCCCTATCTGAACGACGGCAAGACGCCGATCACCCGCTGTGAAAACGTCCAGCGTTTTCAGACCATCGCCCAGATCAACCAGCCCCGGGTCAAGCTGATCGTCAATCCGGGCGGCACCAATGAAAAGTTCGCGCGCGCCCGCCTGCCGGCGGCCACTCTGACCGTGCATCCGGACAACGTCACCATTTTCCGGCAGATCATAGACGGCAAGGCCGATCTGATGGTGACCGACGCGGTGGAAACCCGTTATCAGCAGAAACTGCATCCGGAGCTGTGCGCGGTGCACCCGGAGAAGCCGTTCGACTTTTCGCAAAAAGCCTATCTGCTGCCCAACGACTGGCGCTGGAAAGCCTGGGTGGATCAATGGCTGAGCCAGAGCCTGCAGAACGGCGAATTCGTCGGCTTATCGGCCAAGTGGCTGGGAAATTGAATCGAGCCTAAGAGCCTGTTCAAAGTCTGCTGCGCGTCGGCGATACGGCGTTGAAACCGAGCTCAAAATGCTCATGTACCACCTGTACATTCCGCTTTTTCGCTCGTTTTCGCCTTGTCTCACCTTAGCTCGCGAGATCGTAAACACGTTCTAAGCTTCGCTGCCGCGCAGCTGCTCGATATAGCAATTGAACAGCTCGGCGTGGCTGGCCACGCCCAGCTTCAGATACAGATTGCGGCGGTGAACCTTGACGGTTTCCGGCGAGATCGCCAATTGCTGGGCAATGGCCTTGCTGGACAGACCGCACAAGGTCAGCCGCGCCACCTCGGCTTCGCGCTCGCTCAGCCTGCCGTGGCCGAAGCGTTCCAGGGTCTGGCTCAATTGGTCCGCCAGCCGCGCCGGCGGCGGCAAGGGCTCGGCCTGCAACTGCCAATGGCGTCGCATCGCCGCCAGCAGCCAGGGCTGCATCACCCGCAGCTTGCCGATGTCCGCGGGCGCGAATTCGCTGGTTTTTCCCAGCGACAATGACAGAACCTGATCCGGCGCCACGCGCAGCAGCAACTGGACCTCGTCCACGCCCACTTCGCCGCTCATATAACGCTGAAAGTATTCGCTTTGGCGGAAATGATCGGGCGCGATGTCGGGCAGGTGATAGAGACCGTCGGCAAAAGGCTGGCGGCTATACAGATAGAACGGGTCCAGCAGGTAGAGGCCCTGGCAGTACAGCGGCATCGGCGATGCCGCCGCGCGGTGCTGGAAATCGCACTCCTCCAGGATCAAGGGCGGCGCGCCGACGCGAAAACAGGCCGCCAGCGCATTGTCCAGCGGCACGCTGGCGCGCAGCAGCAGCGCCAGCTGGCGCCAAAAGCCCGGCAGGCCGATATGCGCCATCAACTGCGCCAGATGTTGGTGCAGCGGCAACTCCCTCAACAGACCTTCCATCCCGCCCTCCCGGTTTGGGGTAACCCGTCACGGTGATTGGGCCCCTTTCCGCGCCAAAATACACTGTCTCCCACGCGTCTGACTACAAGGCGCCGCACAACAAGAGGAGAGCAGAGCATGAGCACATCCAAGGCCACCCCCGGGCTGCGCCGTTCATTGAGCGTGACCGACGTGGTGTTGATCACGGTGTCGGGCGTGACGCCGGCCAGTTCCATTTTCGTGATCGCGCCGTTCGCGCTGCAAGGCGCCGGCAGCGGCACCTTTCTCGCCTTCGCGCTGGCGGCGCTGTTGGCCGCCGCCTTTGCGCTGTGCTATGCCGAGCTGGGCGCGGCCCATCCCAATGCCGGCGGCGAGTACGTAATGATAGAGCGGGTATTCGGCCGTCGGCTCAGCCTGCTGATGTATCTGCTGATCTTGTGTCTGTTGCTGTTCGTGCCGGCGGTGTTGGCCACCGGCGCCGCGCCCTATCTGAATTCCGCGCTGGGCGCGCGGCTGGACGGCGCGGAGGTGGCGCTGGCGATGATCGTGCTGTGCTTCGGCATCGCGGTGCTGGACATCAAGCTGAACGCCTGGCTGACCGGTTCTTTCCTGCTGTTGGAAGTGGCCGCGCTGACCTTGATCGCCTGGCTGGGCTTCAGCGAGGCGCGGCAGCCGGCGGCGGTGTTGTGGCAGCCGGTGATGGCCGCGGCCGATGGCGGACTCGCCACGGTTCCCGTCGCGGCGATCGCGGCGATGGCGGGCATCGCGGTATTCGCCTACAACGGTTTCGGCGGCGCGGTGTATTTCGCCGAGGATATGAGCGAGAGCGGCCGCCCGGTGGCGCAGGCGGTGCTGGCGACGCTGCTCATCGTGGTGCTGGTGGAGTTGATTCCGGTCACCGCGCTGATCCTGGGCGCGCCGTCGCTGGCTGAGCTGAGCCGGCAGGCGGACCCTATCCACTACGTGCTCAGCCATTTGAGCAGCCCGGCGGTGGCGCGGGTGATCAGCGGCGGCATTTTCCTGTCGGTGTTCAACGCCATCATCGCCATCGTGGTGCAAAGCGGCCGTTTTCTGTACTCCAGCGGCCGGGACGGGCTGTGGCCGGCGCCGGCGAGCCGGGCGCTGCAGCGCATCCATCCGCGCTTCGGCACCCCCTGGGTGGCCACGCTGGCGCTGGCCTTGCCGTCGGCCTTGCTGACCTTTCATTCCAGCCTGGCCGGCCTGGCCTCGTTCACCGTCATCATTCTGATGCTCAGTTATCTATTGCTGGCGCTGGCGGCGCTGCGCAGCCGTCGCGGCCGCCATCCCCATCCTTACCGCATGCCCTGGTGGCCGTGGCCGCCGTTATTGGCCGCGGCCGGCAGCGTGTATCTATTATGGGCGGCGTTGCGGGACGCGCCGGCGCGCGATGGCTGGATCATGGCCGGCATCGTGCTGGCCGGTGTGCTGCTGGCCGCGCAGCGGCCGCGATGCAAGGTATTGATTATCGATGAGCAGAAGGAGAGATGACTATGCAATCCAGGGCAAGATCATTGGGCATTCGCATCGGCCAAGGCGAGCCGGGCGCCTTGAACGCCATTACCGACGTGCCGGGCGTGCGCGTCGGGCATGCCGAGGCCTGGGCGGATTTCGCCGACGGCCGGCGCGCGCGCACCGGGGTGACGGTGGTGGAGCCGCGGCCGGGCCTGGCGCGCCACGCACCATGCTTCGCCGGCGTGCATGTGCTGAACGGCAACGGCGATGCGTCCGGCCTGGAATGGCTGCGCGAGGCCGGCATGCTGACCACGGCCATCGCGCTGACCAATACCCACAGCGTGGGCGTGGTGCGCGACGCGCTGATCGTCGGCGAGCGCGAGGCGGTGGCCGGCGAGCCGCAGTTGTACTGGACCATGCCGGTGGTGCTGGAAACCTTTGACGGCCTGCTCAACGACATCAACGGCTTCCACGTGACGGCGGAGCACGCGCGCGCCGCGCAGAGGGCGGCCAGCGGCGGGCTGCCGGCCGAAGGCAGCGTCGGCGGCGGCAGCGGCATGATCTGCCATGAGTTCAAGGGCGGCATCGGCACCGCATCGCGGCGCTTGCCGGCGGCGGCCGGCGGTTGGACGGTGGGGGCGCTGTTGCAGGCCAATCACGGTAAGCGCGGCTCTTTATTGGTTGAAGGCTATCCGGTGGGGCGGCATTTGAGCTGCGAGCGCATTCCTTCGCCATTCGAGCAGCGGCGGCTGCCGCAGCCGGGCATGGGCTCCATCGTGGTGGTGCTGGCCACCGATGCGCCCTTGCTGCCGGAGCAATGCCGGCGGCTGGCGCAGCGCGCAGGCATCGGCATCGCCCGCACCGGCGGCGGCACCGAGGACTCCAGCGGCGATATCTTCGTCGCCTTCGCCACCGGCAACCGCGATCTGCCGGTAAGCGACTACGCTGATAAAGGGCCCTTGTGCAGCGAAGTGCGCATGGTCAACGCCGATCATCTGTCGCCCTTGTTCGAGGCGGCGGCGGAAGCGGTGGAGGAGGCCATCGTCAACGCCTTGCTGGCGGCCGGCGATATGCGCGGCAACCACGGCCACGCGGCGCATGGCCTGACGCCGCGGCAGTTATTGACCGCGCTGGACGCCAGCGGCTGGCGTCCGCGCTAGCCGGCGGCGCGATTTGGCGCGGCCCTGGAATGCTATTATCATGACTGGGGCCGCGCTGACGCGGCGTGACAAGGCGGGAGGCTGAGATGAAGACACCGGAAACGCCGGCGGACGAAGCGAAACGCCTGGCGACGCTGCGCGCGCTCGGAGTGCTGGATACCGCGGCGGAAGAGCGTTTCGACCGCCTGACCAGAATGGCCAAGCGGCTGTTCCGAGTGCCCATCGCCCTGGTTAGCCTAGTGGATGAGAACCGCCAGTGGTTCAAGTCCTGCATGGGCCTGGCGACGAACGAGACTTCGCGCGACATTTCCTTTTGCGGCCATGCCATCCTGGGCGACGAGATCTTCATTATTCCGGACACGCTGGCGGATGCGCGCTTCGCCGACAACCCGCTGGTGGTGGGCGAACCCTATATCCGCTTCTACGCCGGCTGCCCGCTGCATGCAGCCAATGGCGCCAAGGTGGGCACCTTGTGCGTGGTGGACGGCTTGCCGCGGGATTTCGATCAGGACGACGCGCAGGCGCTGCATGATCTGGCCTTGATGGTGGAGGCGGAGCTGATCGCGTTTCAGGCCGCCACCACCGATGAGCTGACCGGTATTTCCAATCGGCGCGGCTTCCGGCTGCTGGCGCAGTACAGTCTGAATTTCTGCGCGCGTCAGGCCTTGCCGGTGAGCCTGGCCTTCCTGGATCTGGACAAGTTCAAGGCCATCAACGACTGCCATGGCCACGCGGTTGGGGATCAGGCGCTGGCGGCCTTCGCCGAGCAGATGCGCGCCTCCTTTCGCTCCGCCGATCTGCTGGCGCGCCTGGGCGGGGATGAGTTCGTGGTGCTGTTGTCCGATGCCGGCCGCGAGCGGGCGCAGGCGGCGGTCGACAAGTTCACGCGCAATCTGGATGCTTACAACGACGCCGCCGGCCAGCCCTACCGGCTGGCATTTTCCGACGGCATCGTGGAGCTGGACCCGGAGCGGCATTTTTCGATAGAAGCGCTGCTGGCGGAAGGCGACACGCTGATGTACGCGATCAAGGGCGCCAAGAAATAGCGCGCCGGCCGTGGCCGGCAGGCGGCCAAGCTCGGGAAATTTCACCGGAACTTTCACTTTTCATACCCCTCTAGTTTGAAACCGGCGCATGCGGGTCATGCGTTCCGTATAACAAGCACAGCTCGGGGGGCGGCCGCCATGGTCCATAATGTTTCATTGATTTCAACCATTGCCGCGGGTCTTGGCCTGTCCCTGATCCTGGGGCTGCTGTGCGAGCGGGTTCGCATTCCGGCGCTGGTCGGCTATCTGCTGGCCGGCATCGTCATCGGCCCGGCGACGCCGGGTTTCGTCGCGGATATGCAGATAGCCGCGCAGCTGTCGGAAATCGGCGTGATGCTGCTGATGTTCGGCGTCGGCCTGCACTTTTCGATGAAAGACCTGCTATCGGTCAAGCGCATCGCCGTGCCGGGGGCCATTGTGCAGATGAGCGCGGCCACCAGCCTGGCGCTGTTCGTCGCCTGGTGCTGGGGTTGGGGCTGGTCCAGCGGCCTGATCTTCGGCTTGTCATTGTCTTGCGCCAGTACCGTGGTATTGCTCAAGGCGCTGGAGGTGCGCGGCATTCTCGACACCATCAACGGCCGCATCGCCGTGGGCTGGCTGGTGGTGGAGGACTTGGCTTGCGTGCTGGTGCTGGTGTTGATGCCGCCGCTGGCGGCGCTGCTGGGCGGGTCGGCCGTAAGCACCGGCGGCGGGCCGCTGTGGCTGACCATTGCGCTGACCCTGTTGCAAGTGACTGCCTTCATCGCGCTGATGCTGATTGTCGGCCGGCGCGCCTTGCCGTGGCTGCTGTGGCGGGTGGCCAAAACCGGTTCGCGCGAACTATTCACGCTGGCGGTGACCGCGGCGGCCATCGGCATCGCCTTCGGCGCAGCCCATTTGTTCAATGTTTCCTTTGCGCTGGGCGCGTTTTTCGCCGGCATGATGATGCGGGAGTCCGAATTCAGCCATCGCGCCGCCCGCGAGTCTTTGCCGTTGCGCGACGCGTTCTCGGTGCTGTTCTTCGTGTCGGTGGGCATGTTGTTCGATCCGACCATTCTGCTGGAGCAGCCGCTGATGGTGCTGAGCGCGGTGGCCATCATCGTGCTGGGCAAAACCCTGGCGGCGCTGGCCTTGGTCACGCTATGCCGCTACCCGCTGACCACGGCGCTGACCATTGCCGCCAGCCTGGCGCAGATCGGCGAGTTTTCCTTCATCCTGGCCGGCCTGGGCGTGACGCTGGGCCTGCTGTCGGCGCAGGGCATGAGCCTGGTGCTGGCCAGCGCGCTGATCTCGATTGCGCTCAATCCGCTGTTGTTCGCCGGGCTGGAGCCGCTGCGCGGCTGGCTGTTGGCGCGCTCGGAATGGGCGCGCAGCCTGGAGCGCCGTGCCGACCCCTATGCGGAACTGCCGATGAGCACCGAGCGCAAATACCTGGAAGGCCAGGTGGTGTTGGTGGGTTATGGCAGGATTGGACGCGGTCTGGCCGCGGAGTTGGAACGCGGCCACGTGCCCTATGTGGTGGTGGACCAGAACCGCGAACTGGTGGAAGCGTTGCGCAATCAGGGCCGCGCGGCGGTGACCGGCGATGCCGCCGAGGCGGCGGTGCTGATCCAGGCCCATATCGTCAATGCCTCGGTACTGGCGGTTTCCACCGCCGACGCGCTCAATCTGCGGCAGATGGTGGAACTGGCGCGTACCTTGAATCCGGAGTTGCGCATCGCGCTGCGCGCGCGTAGCGGCGAGGAGGCCGAGCTGCTGCGGCGTGAAGGCCTGGGAACGGTGTTTCTGGCCGACGAAGAGCTGGTGGGCAGCATGGGCCGGCATGTGCTGGCCGGTTTCGCCGCGGAACGGCTGCAAGCCGCGCACTGAGCGCGCGGCTTCAGCTTGCTGGCTGGTTCTCCAGCCAGGCCTTGGCCGCGGCCAGATCGCGCGCCACCCAGGCGGCGTCGGCTTCGAAGCGAGCGTCGTCGACGCCGGGTGGGCGGAACAGGGTCAGCACCAGTTCGCAGCCATCATCGCGCGCCAGCAGGCGCAGTGGAATATAAACCTCGGCCTGGCCGGGTGGCGACAGCCAATGATCCAGCACGCCGTAGTCGTTGAGCGGAGAGAAGCGCACCGGCATCGCGCCATGCGGCGTGTCCGCCAGCCAGCCGTCGCCGGCGCGGCGCAGCGCGCCGGCCAGGCCGGACGCCCATAGTGGAAAATGTTCCGGCGGCGCCAGCAAGGCATAGGCGCGTTCCAGGGAGCAGGCGATGCTGATGCCGATATGGCGTGGCGTGGACATGGCGGTTTTCGCGGCGGGCAGTGCCTTGAGTGTAGTCCATGCCGCGGCATGTCCGTCCGTGCTCACGCCTCTTCCAATCC
>NZ_JAJOHW010000083.1 GCF_021129195.1 Chromobacterium aquaticum
GTGCGGGGGCGACCGGAGCGGCGGCTTCCGCCGGCGCGTCGCCGGGCAAGGCTTCGCCGGCCAGCGCGGCGTCCAGCGCCGCCAGCACGCGCGGATCGGCGTCGCTGGGCATCAGGCCCTGGCCCATGGTGCCGAACATGTCGCGCACGATGCCGGTAGCGTCCAGAATCACGTCCATGATGCCGGCGGTGATGTGCAACTCGCCGTTACGCAGCTTGTCGAACAGGTTTTCGGTGCGGTGGCACAAATTGACCATCGGGCCGACGTTGAGAAAGCCCGCGCCGCCCTTGATGGTGTGGAAGCCCCGGAAAATATCGTTCAGCAGCGCTTTGTCTTCCGGACGCTTTTCCAGTTCCACCAGTTTATTGTCTACATCGGAGAGAAGGTCCGTAGACTCCATCAGGAAGTCTTGCAGCAGCTCTTCCATGCCGGCAAATTCGCTCATTTTCCACCCCCGCCACGCCTTGCTCGCGTGCCTAGTTCTGCGTGTTGTTCGTTAGAAGCCCAGGCTTTCCAGCAGGTCGTCGACCTGTTGCTGGCTGTTGACCACGTCGGTGCGGCCTTCCGGATTGATGACCGGGCCGTTCAACAGATTGCTGCCCATGCCCAGTTCTTCTTTTTTCGCCTCGGGCGAAAACTCGATCAGGAAGTTGACCAGCTCGCTTTCCAACAGCTTGACCATGCCCATCATCTTCTTGATGACCTGGCCGGTCAGATCCTGGAAGTCCTGGGCCATGACGATTTCCAGCAACTGGGTGCTGGTCGCCTGGGTCTGGGCCGGCACTTCATTTAAGTAGCCGCGCGTGTCGGCCGCAAGTTGTTGGAACTCTTCCACTGTCAGCAGGTTGGCGTACAGCCGTTCCCAGCGTGAGGACAGCTCCAGCGCCTTGCTTTCCAACTGGTCCTGATAGGGCTTGGCCAGATCGGTGGCGTTGAGCACGCGTTCGGCCGAATTTTCCGTCAGGGTGGCGATATAGGTCAGCCTGTCCTTGGCGTCCGGAATCGCATCGGCCATTTTTTCCAGGGATTTGTCGTAGCCTAAATCGCGTAGCGCATCATGCATTTTGCGGGTTAACTGACCAATTTGTTCGTACATCGAGGTAGGACCGCCGGCAGCGCCGGTTGCTTGAGCGGCGGCGATGGCTTCGGGCGCAGCGGCGGGCGGAGGCTCGGCCTCGCTTTGCTGTGTCGCGATGCTGTCGAACAGCGCTTCAAGCTCCGGGTTGTCCCCGCTTTCCAGGATGTGATTGGACACGATAAATCCTCCTCAATACTGACGCAGACCGTTTTTTTTCGGCACTCAGGCTGGTTTATTCAGGTTTTGGAAGATCTTGTTCATTTTTTCTTCCATGGTGGCGGCAGTGAAAGGCTTCACGATATAACCGCTGGCTCCGGCCATGGCCGCTTCGATGATGTTTTCGCGCTTGGCTTCCGCGGTGATCATCATGAAGGGCAGGTGCTTGAGCTGGGCGTCGGCGCGAACCGCTTTGAGCAGCTCGATGCCGGTCATATTGGGCATGTTCCAGTCCGAGACGATGAAGTCGAAGTGCTGGGTCTTCAGCTTGTGCAACGCCACCATGCCGTCCTCGGCTTCGTCGACGTTGGTGAACCCCAGTTCCTTCAAAAGATTGCGCACGATTCTCCGCATGGTGGAGAAGTCGTCTACGACTAGGAAGCGAATATTCTTGTCTGCCATTGAGGTGTGTCCTGATTTATCTGAATTCCATCGAGCCGCATATTGTAGCGACTACCTCTGCAGGAATGGAATCAAAGTTTCGGCCAACACGCCTGGGTCGAACTTGGCGACATAGGCATCCACCCCGACGCTGGAACCCATCGCCCGGTTGGCGTTGGACGACAGCGACGAGTGCATCACGACCGGAATGCCGCGGAAGCGCTGATCGGATTTGATCAGCTTGGTCAGCACGTAGCCGTCCATTTCCGGCATTTCGGCGTCCACCAGAATGATCTTCAGGTGGTCGTGCAGGCATTCGTCCTCGCCGAAATTGCGGCTGGCCAAGGTTTGCAGCCTGTCCCAGGCTTCGCGGCCGTTGGTGGCTTGCTGGAATTTGATGCCCATCTTCTCCAGCACGCCGGTGATTTCCTTGCGGGCGACGACCGAGTCGTCGACGAAGAAGAGGTATTGGTCATTTTCCAGCTGGGCGGTGGGCACGTCGGGCAGGCGCGGTTCACCGACCACGCTGGCCAGGATCTGCTCCACGTCCAGGATGGATACCAGCTTGCCGTTTTCCAGTTCCGTGATCGCGGTGATCAGGTTCTGATTGGTGCCGGCGGAGGCCATCATCATGTTCTCCGGCGCGCGCACCTTGTCCCAGTCCACGCGGATGATGCGGTCAACCGAGTCAACCAGGAAGGCCTGGGTGCTCTTGTTGAATTCGGTGACGATCATGGTGTCGTAACTGCGGTTCTGATCGGCGCCGATGAATTTGCCCAGCGAGATGACCGGGATGATATTGCCGCGCAGCGACAGCACGCCTTCCACGCCAAACGGCATGTTCGGTGTTTTGGTGATGGCGGGGGTTTGCGATACCTCGCGCACCTTGAACACGTTGATGCCGAAGGTTTCCCGCGTGCCGAGCGAAAACAGCAGAATCTCCATTTTGTTGGAACCTGCCAGCTTGGTCCTGGCGTCAACGGTTGCAAGCAAGGAGGCGTCTGTGGCTGCCATATCTGTCCCTCTCCCTTAATGCTTTTGCTTACTTACGATCTTAGTCTTTGGGTTCCAGATTCAGCATCTGGCGCAGCTTCATGGACAGTTTCTGCGGCTCGAACTTGGCGACGTAGGAGTCCACGCCGACCGATTCGCCCAGTTTCTGATTCGAAGAACCGGAAAGGGATGAGTGCATCAATACCGGAATGCCGTTGAAGCGCGGATCGCTCTTGATCATCTTGGTCAGCATGTAGCCGTCCATTTCCGGCATTTCCACGTCGGTGAGCACCAGGTGCAGCGAGTCCGACAGTTTCTTGCCGGCCAGGTCGGCCTGGTTGGCCATCTTTTGCAATTCCTCCCAACCGCGCATGCCGTTGATGGCGGAGGTGTACTGGATGTTCATCGCCTCCAGCGTGCGCTCGATCTGCTTGCGCGCCACCGCGGAGTCGTCGGCGAAGAAAATCCGGCGCGGCTCCTTCACCGGCTCGATGCCGAGGAAGGTGTGGCCGTCGTCGATGATGGTGGTTTCCGCCAGCACCTTTTCCACGTCCATCATCATCACCAGCGTGCCGTTGTCCAGCTCGGTCACCGCGGTGACCAGGCCGGCCATGCGGTTGGTGATCATTTCAGGAGGCACGCGCATTGCCGACCAGTCCAGCCGCAGAATGGTGTCCACCGCCTCCACCAGGAAACCCTGGGTGTGGGCGTTGTATTCGGTGACGATCATGATTTCCGGCTTGTTGCTGGTGACCACGCCCGTGTATTTGGCCAGGTCGATCACCGGCACCAGCGCGCCGCGCAGGCTGACCATGCCTTCCACCGAGGACGGCATTTCAGGTGCGGAAGTGATTTCCGGGGTGCGCATGACCTCGCGCACCTTGAACACGTTGATGCCGAAGATTTCCTTGCGCCCTGTGCGCTGATCCTGGCCCAACGAGAACAGCAGGATTTCCAGCTTGTTGGTGCCGGCCAGCTTCGTCCTGGCGTCGATTTTTTTGAGAAGCTCTGACACAGAAACCTCCGCTGCATTCTTTTGAAGTGGCGTACTACTACCCTTTATACGCCAGATATCGGTTTTGCCCGGTTTTTTTTGCTGAGCTGCATGCCAGATAACAAGTTGGCTCAGCGATACCCATTCATTATCATACTGTTTAAGTGGTTTTTACAAATAACTCGCAAGCGATTCGGCATATGGTTTCAAGCCTGAAAGATCAGCAGCAATTGGAGGCCGCATTCGAGCAATTCAATGCCGTCTCAAGCCAACTCATTGATGCATATAGACAACTTGAGAGCCAGGTGGCCGTTCTCAACGCGCAGCTGGACGAAGCCAACAATCAGCTGCGCAAACAGCGCGACGAGAACGCGATGCTGGCCGAGCGCCTGGGTTTATTGCTGGAGACACTGCCGGCTGGCGTGGTGCAAGTATCGGCCGAAGGCGTGGTCAACGCGATCAATCCCGCGGCCAGTCGAATGCTAAACGGTTGTTCCGTAGGCGCTTTATGGCAGGATGCGTTGTCGGGGCTGGAGCGTTCCGAACTGGATGGCACCTATTGCCATTTGCATGGCGAGCCGGGTTTGGTGTTGACGATGCAATGTCAGGAGTTGCCCTCTTTTGGCGGGCAGATTGTGCTTATTCACGATGTATCGCGTTTGCATCAATTGACCGGGGAATTGGCCCGCCAACAGAAGCTGGCGTCCATGGGCAGCATGGCGGCGGCGCTCGCCCACCAACTGCGCACGCCGCTGGCCACCGCGATGTTGTACACGGCCAATCTGAAGCAGGATATCCCCCGGGCGGAGGACCGTGCTCGCTTTGTCGACAAGAGCCTGGCCAGGATGCGGGCGCTGGAGAGCTTGATCCAGAACATGCTGGGTTATGTCCGTGGCCAAGTGACGACGCTGGAGCCCCTGGACCTGGACGGATTGCTGGATGATCTGCGCGCTGTCATGCAACCACAATGTCATGAAAAAGGTGTGCTTTTTGATTGCAATGTGGCAGTGTCATCTGCCATAAAGGTTTTGGTGGACCGTAAAGCGCTGCAAGGCGCGCTGGTGAATTTGCTGGAAAACGCTTGGCATTTTTCCGCGGCCGGCGATGTGTTGCGCTTGTCGGTGGAAAGCCAGGACGCGGCCTTGCTGTTTCGGGTGGAGGATGCCGGGCCGGGGCTGGACCCGGAACAGCTGGACAAGATGTTCGAGCCCTTTTTCACCACGCGGCCGGGCGGCACCGGTCTGGGGCTGGCCATTGTCAAGAAAGTGGTGGATGAACTGGGCGGCCAAGTCCGCTGTTTCAATAGGGGGGAAGGCGGGGCGTGTTTTGAGCTCAGTCTTCCGATGATGCAATCGTGATGGATGTGCCGTTTACACAAGAAAGCCGAGGACGCCGCATGAGACCCATTGTCAAAGTTGAGGGCAGAGTTGGAAAAATGATGCTGATCGGGCAGTTCGATTTCAATCTGCACCGGGAATTCCGCCAGGCCAGCCAAGAGTTGCTGGACAACCCGGAGGTGCAGGAAATCGAGATCGACTTTGATCAAGTGCCGTTCCTGGACAGCTCCGCCCTGGGCATGCTGCTGCTGCTGAAAGAGCGCGCGGCGGGACAGAAGAAGACCATGGTCCTGATCAACTGTCGCGAGGCGGTGATGCAGGTATTCGAAATCGCTTGCTTCAACAAGATGTTCACCATCAAGTAATCACTTTTGCATTGGAGCGTCTGTGCGCATCCGGGCCTGGTTGTCCGCTGATGCCGAGGCACGGGTTCGCAGCGACCCCTGGTTGTCGGCGCTGGACTGGCGGTTTTGCGGTGGCGCCGACTTCGCGGTGGGCGGCAGGCAGGATCTTTGGCTGACGGATTTGAGCGACGCTCCGCTCGCGCTATGCGAGCAATGGGAGAGCGGCAAGCCTCTGTGGGTTTTTCTGTCGGGGCGCGCCGCGCCCTGGCTGTCCTCTCCCAATATTCATTTCCTGCGTGGCGGTTTCGACATGGAGCTGCTGCGCCAGCGGCTGCTGGCCTGGTGTTGGCAGCAGCAGTCCTTGTGCCCCTGCCTGTTCGGGAAGGCGGCGTTCGACATCATCAACGGCGCGATGTCCTTGTATCGTTCGGCGGACTCGCCGCCGCATCTGTTTCCGCTGGAAGTGTCGGTCAAGCCGGTGGACGTCAGCGGCGGCGACGTGGTGTTGCGCGCGGATTTGCCGGACCGGACTTTGCTGATTCTGGCCGATGCCTCCGGCCATGGCCAGGGCTCGGTTTTGGACGCGGCGCTGCTGGTGCTGGGCGCGTCGCGCTGCCTGCTGTCTCAAGCCTTGTCGCCGGAGACGCTGGCGGAGCTGAATGCCTATATGTTCCGCCATGTGGCCGATGGGCGCTATGTCGGAGCCGCGCTGCTGGAAATCGACTGGCCGGGCCGGCAGGTGCGTCTGCTCAATGCCGGCATGCCCGATATTCTGCTGTTTCTGTCTTCACGCCTGGAGCGGCGCTTTCCGTCGATGTGCAGCCCCTTGGGCCTGAGCGGTGATATCGAGCCGCGGGTGCCGCTGACGCTGCAGTGGGCGGAGGGACAGCACTTCCTGGCGCACAGCGACGGCATGGAGGAGTCGGACCTGCCCTATCTGCTGTCGCGCTTGCTGAGCTTGTCCGGCATCGCCGCCGCCGGCTCGTTCGGCTATGGCCCCCTGCCTTCGATTCCGCTAGGCTTCGCCAGTCCTTACAATGACGATATGTCGTCGTTGGCCTTCGCGGTGCCGACCGCGCTGGAGCGGTTTTCCGCTGCGCCGGCCCGGCCGTTGCCGGATCGTTAGGGGGAGTGACGGCATACTGAATGGAGCGCGGCAGCGTGTCCCGCTTTTAGTTGATCAACGATGAATATCTGTGCGAGCTTCAGCATTTTGGGCGCGACGCCCATTGCGCAGTGGCCGAAAGGCGACGGCGGCTGAGCATGTGCAAGGTGTTGGGGGCGCTTCCGTCCGGCGCGCATGGCGCTCGGGCGGCGAACGGCTTCCTGGAACGGGGATGTTATGCATAAAAAAATATTGACGGTTGACGATTCCGTTTCGATTCGCCAGATGGTGTCGTTTACCTTGAAGAGCGCCGGCTATGAGGTGGTTGAGGCCGGCGATGGCAATGCCGGCCTGAGCAAGGCCCAGGGCGGGCAGTTCAATCTGGTCCTGACCGATCAGAACATGCCGGGCATGGATGGGCTGACCTTGATCCGCTCTTTGCGCAAGCTGCCGTCCTATGCCACGACGCCGATACTGATGCTGACCACGGAGTCCAGTGATCAGATGAAGGCATTGGGGCGCGCGGCGGGCGCCACCGGTTGGCTGGTCAAGCCATTTGATCCGCAGAAGCTGCTGGACGTGGTCAAGCGCGTGATCGGCTGAATCGGCTGATCTTGGGCACGGCGAGGAGCAAGCTTGTGGCAATCGACATGTCGCAGTTTCATCAAGTGTTTTTTGATGAGGCGGATGAACATCTGGCCAGCATGGAAAGCCTGTTGCTAGGCATGGATCCGTCCTGTCCGCAGCAGGAGGATTTGCACGCGGTGTTTCGCGCCGCGCATTCAATCAAGGGCGGCGCCGCCACTTTTGGTTTTGCCGACATGGCGGACCTGACTCATGTGCTCGAAGGCCTGCTGGACGAGGTCAGGCGCGGCACCCGCGATTTGAGCGCGGACATGGTGGACGTGATTCTGCGCGCCAAGGACGCGTTGCTCGGCATGCTGGCCGCGCACAAGGGCAAGGGCGTCTCCGACGCGGCGCTGGCCGCCACGATCAAGGCGCGGCTGGAGACGCTGGCCGCCGAGCCGACGGCGGCCAGGGCGGAAAGAAAGCCGCCGGAGGAGACGCGCCATTGGACGCTGTACCTGGAGCTGGACCCATTGGCCGATGTCGATATCGACGCGGTGTTGGAGTCGCTGGCCGAGCATGGCGATTTAAGCGTGGTGCAGCGTGGCGAAACGGTGGAAAACCTGCCTTGGGTGGCGGTATTCACCTCGCCGCTGGATGCGGCGGAGGTGGCGGAGTCGCTGGCCTTCGCGGTGCCGCAGGACAGTTTCCGCATCAATGTGGACCACGGCGTGGAGGAGGAGGGCAGTTTCGGCCTGTTTCTCGAGGCCAGTCCGGAACCCGACAACGGGGTCTGGCTGGAGGGGGACGGCTTCGGGCTCTTCGAGCCGCCGCCTGGAGATGGGGGAAGCAGCGATCCGGCGACGGGTATCGACGCGGCCAAGCCGGCGGCGCGAGCCGGGCTGGGCGGCGAGAGCTCGATTCGAGTCAATATCGACAAGGTGGATCTGCTGCTCAACTTGGTGGGCGAGTTGGTGATCACTCAGTCCATGTTGGAGCAGTCCGGCACCAGGCTGGACCCAGTGGCTCACGAGCGCCTGCTCAGCGGCATCGGCGCTCTGCAGCGTAATGCGCGTGAGTTGCAGGAGGCGGTGATGTCGATCCGGATGACGCCTATCGCCTTTGTATTCAACCGGTTTCCGCGCGTGGTGCGCGATCTGGCCGGCCGGCTGGGCAAGCGGGTTGAGTTGCAGATGAGCGGAGAGAACACTGAGCTGGACAAGGGTTTCATCGAAAAGCTGTCAGACCCGTTGACCCATTTGGTGCGCAATAGTCTGGACCATGGCATAGAGGCGCCGGAGGCGCGGCAGGCCAGGGGCAAGGATCCGGTGGGGCGTTTGACGCTGCGCGCCTTCCATCAGGGCAGCAATATCGTCATCGAAGTCAGCGATGATGGCGCCGGCCTGAGCCGGGAACGGATTCTGTCCACGGCGCGGCAGCGCGGGCTGGCGGCGCCGGACTCGCTTAGCGACGCCGAAGTATGGGCGCTGATATTCGAAGCCGGCTTTTCCACCGCCGACGAGGTGACCGATGTGTCCGGCCGCGGCGTGGGCATGGACGTGGTCAAGCGCAATATTCAGAGCATGGGCGGCCGTGTCGAGGTCGATTCCATGGCCGATGTGGGCACCACCATAGGCATTCATCTGCCGCTGACGCTGGCGATCATGGACGGCATGTCGGTGCGCATCGGCGCGGAAACTTATGTGATGCCGCTGGGCGCGGTGCTGGAATCCTTGCAGCCCGCGCCGCACGATATCAAGAGCGTGGCCGCGCGCGGCCAGGTGGTGTGCATTCGTGGCGAATATCTGCCCATTGTGTCGCTGGGCCGGTTCTTCGCCATCCCGGAAGCGCGAGAAATGCCGAGCGAGGCGATCCTGGTGATCGTGGAGGCCGGCCATGGCCGCTTGGCGCTGTTGGTGGACGATTTGATCGGCCAACAGCAATTCGTGGTGAAAAACCTGGAAACCAATTACCGCAAGGTGGATGGCATTTCCGGCGCCACCATTCTTGGCGATGGCCAAGTGGCGCTGATCCTGGACATCGCCGCGATCGCGCGGCACAACCAGCGGGCGGCACAGGCGCTGGATGCATGAGAATAGATAAGGGAAGAGGACAGATGGGGGCGGAACGGGAAGACCCGGGGCTGGCGCAGCGGCGCTCGGGCAATGAGTTGCTGGTGTTCACGCTGGGCGCGGAAGAGTACGGCATCGATATTCTGAAGGTGCAGGAAATCCGTGGCTACGATGCGGTGACCCGCATCGCCAACGCGCCGGAATTCATCAAGGGCGTGGTCAATCTGCGCGGCCACATCGTGCCGATTGTGGACCTGAGGCTGAAGTTCGGCCTGGGCGAGCCGGTGTACAACGAATTCACCGTGGTCATCGTGCTGAATGTGTTCGGCCGTGTCATCGGCGCGGTGGTGGACGGGGTGTCCGACGTGATCCAGTTGGAGCGGGAGGCGTTGCGCGCCGCGCCGGAGTTTGGCGCGGCGGTGGACACCGCCTATATCGAAGGACTGGGAACCTTGGACGACCGCATGATCATCGTGGTCGATATCGAGCGCCTGATGGGCAGCGAGGAAATGGCGCTGACCGATGCCGCGGACCGGGCGAGCCCCGGCGTCGCAGACGTGTTTGAGGGGTAGAAGAATGAACAATATGAAAGTGATGCATAGGCTGGCGTTGGGGTTCGGCCTGCTGATCCTGTTGCTGGCGGTGGCGATGACGCTGGCGGTCCGGCAATTGCAGGGGGTGGCCGGGGACTTGGTCGGCATTTCCAGCGTGCATATCCCGCAAGTCAGCGTCGCGCACAAGCTCGCCGCCAACGTCAACCTGACGTCGCGCGATGTGCGCAATCTGCTGCTGAGCAAGGATCCGCAGCTGATCAAGGAGTTCAACCAGGAGATCGACAATAACCTGGCCAAGCTCACGCAGCGGATGGCGCAACTGGAGCCCAATGTCAGCAGCGCCGGGCGCCCGCTGTTCGAAGGCATGCGCGCCGACGAAGCCAACTTCCGCTCCGAACTGGCGGTGTTTCGGCGCATGCAGGCGCAGGGGCGCGAAGTGCAGGCGCGCGATTATCTGTTCGTCACGCTGCGCGACACCCAGCTCAAATACATGGATTCGATAGATCGCTACATCGCATTTGAAGAGGGCCTGATGCGCAAGGCCGGCCAGGACGCCAGCGACAATTCGCAGCAGGCCTACAGGCTGATGTTCGTGTTCACCCTGCTGGCTCTGGCGATAGGCGTAGGCTTCGGCGTCTTCATCATCCGTTCGCTGATGCGCCAACTGGGCGGCGAGCCGGCAGAGCTGGTCAAGGTGATGCGCGAGCTGACCGAAGGCCAGGTGCGTTCCGAAATCAAGGTCAAGCCGGGCGACAAGCACAGCCTGTTCGCGTCGATGAGCCTGCTGGCGGAGAAGGCGATAGAGAACATCCGGGTACGCAATGCGCTGGACAACGCTTCCACCAATGTGATGATCGCCGACAACGAACGCAACATCATCTACACCAATCACAGCGTCATGGAAATGCTGCGTCGCGCCGAGGCCGATATGCGCAAGGCGCTGCCCAATTTCGACGCGCGCACGCTGCTGGGCACCAATATGGATGTGTTCCATAGCAATCCCGCGCATCAGCGCGACCTGCTGGCCAATCTGCGCTCGACCTATCGCGCGCAGATCAGCATAGGCACGCGTATTTTCGGGCTGGTCGCCAATCCGGTGTTCGGCACCGATGGTTCGCGGCTGGGCACGGTGGTGGAATGGAAAGACCGTACCGGGGAGATTGAAATCGAGAAGGAAGTGGCCGGCATCATCGCCGCCGCCGCCGCCGGGGATTTCGAGCAGCGCATCAATCTGGAAGGCAAGGATGGTTTCTTCCGGCAGTTGGGCGAGAGCGTGAATCAGTTGCTGACGGTGACCAGCCAGGGGCTGGGCGATATCGCCACCGTGCTGGCGGCGCTGGCCAAGGGCGATCTGACCCATGCGATCAAGGGCGACTATCAGGGCCTGTTCCGCCAATTGCAGAACGACACCAACACCACGGTGGAGCGCCTGAAGGAAATCGTCGCCAATATCAAGGAATCCACCGACGCGATCAACACCGCCGCGCGCGAAATCGCGTCCGGCAACGCCAATCTGTCCAGCCGCACCGAGCAACAGGCGGCCAGCCTGGAGGAAACCGCTTCCAGCATGGAGGAAATCACCAGCACGGTGCGCCAGAACGCCGAAAACGCCAAGAAAGCCAATAGCCTGGCGATAGGCGCGTCCGACATCGCCGCGCGCGGCGGCAAGGTGGTCGGCGACGTGGTGGCCACCATGAACGAGATCAATGACAGCGCGCGCAAGATCGTCGACATCATCAGCGTGATAGACGGCATCGCGTTCCAGACCAATATCCTGGCGCTCAACGCCGCGGTGGAAGCCGCGCGCGCCGGCGAGCAGGGCCGCGGCTTCGCCGTGGTGGCCAGCGAGGTGCGCAATCTGGCGCAGCGCTCCGCCGCCGCCGCCAAGGAGATCAAGGGCCTGATCGGCAACTCGGTGTCCAAGGTCGAATCCGGCTCCAAGCTGGTGGACGAGGCCGGCAGCACCATGGACGAGATCGTGATCTCCATCCGCCGCGTCGCCGACATCATGAGCGATATATCCGCCGCATCGATAGAGCAGAGCTCGGGCATCGAGCAGGTGAACCTGGCGGTGACGCAGATGGACGAGAATACTCAGAAGAACGCCGCGCTGGTGGAGCAGGCCGCGGCGGCGGCGGAGTCGCTGGAAGAGCAGGCGCGCTATCTGGACGACGCGGTACAAGTGTTCAAGCTCAGCGATTCCGCGCTGAGGCCGCGCGCCGTGCCGGCGCGTATCGCACCATTGGCGGAGCCGATTGCGCCGCTGCCTGGCTTCAAGCCCGCGCCGGCCAAGCCGGCCGGCAAGATACAGGTACCGGAGCGCCTGCGGCCGCAGGTGGATCTGAGCGATGGCGAGTGGGAGGAGTTTTGACCCCGGCTAGCCGGGCGGCGGGCCGGGGAATACAGGCTTGATGGGGCTGGAATTGGATATCAAATTCACTCCCGATGACTTCCTCCGCATCCGCGGCATGGTGTATCAGCGGGTGGGCATCGCGCTGAACGACAGCAAGACCCATATGGCCTATGCGCGGCTGGCCAAGCGGGTGCGCTCGCTGGGCCTGAAGAGCTTTGCCGAATATCTGGACCGGCTGGAGCGCGACGAGGTGGCGGACGAGTGGCAGAACTTCGTCAATGCGCTGACCACCAATCTGACGTTTTTTTTTCGCGAGCCGCATCATTTCGGCATGTTGCGCGCGCATGCCGAAGCTTGGGCGCGGCGCGGACGCTCGTACCGGGTGTGGAGCGCGGCCTCCTCCACCGGCGAGGAGCCGTATTCCATCGCGATGACGCTGGCGGAACTGGCCGAGCGCATGCGGCCCTTTCCTTTCGAACTGCTGGCGTCGGATATCGATACCCATGTGCTGCAGCAGGCGATGCGTGGAGTTTATGGCAGCGAACGCACCAGCAAATTGCCGGACGCGCAGTTGCACCGCTTCTTCGACAAGGGGGTGGGCGCCAACGAGGGCAAGGTGAGGGTGAAGAAGCGGCTGCGAGACGCGGTGACGTTTTTCCAGATGAATCTGGTGGCGCCGTCCTGGCCGGAGCTGGGCGAGTTCGACGTCATCTTCTGCCGCAATGTGCTGATCTATTTTGATAAGCCGACGCAGGCGGCCATACTCAATCATATGGCGCGGCACCTGGCCCCGGACGGATTGTTGTTGCTGGGGCATTCGGAGAACATCCTGCACCTGAGCGACGCGTTCCTGCCCTGCGGCAAAACCAGCTACCGGCTGGCCTAGCCGGCGCGTGCGGCCTATTTATCGATCCGGGAGCGTGGATGGCGCTTGAAAAGAAAATTCGGGTAGTGGTGGTGGATGACTTCGCCCTGATCCGCAATCTGCTGACCTCCATCATCAACGAGGCGCCGGATCTGGAAGTGGTGGCCACCGCGTCCGACCCGCTGATCGCCCGTGAGCGCATCCGCGCGCTGGACCCGGATGTGATCACGCTGGACGTGGAAATGCCGAGGATGGACGGGCTGGAGTTCCTGCGCCGGCTGATGCGGCTGCGGCCCACGCCGGTGTTGATGATTTCCTCCTTGACGCAGCAGGGCTCGGAAGCGACCTTGACCGCGCTGGAACTGGGCGCCATCGACTTCCTGTCCAAGCCGGCGCACGATATCGCGCGCCGGATGGGCGATTACGCCGATGAAATCCGCGACAAGATCCGGGCTGCGGCGGCGGCCAGGGTGCGCGCGCCGCATCGCTTTCACCGTCCCGCCGATCCGCCGCCGCCTCCGGTGCCGCCTCTAGGTGCCGGCGCGCAGCAGGCGATGCTGTTTATCGGTGCCTCCACCGGCGGCACCGAGGCGATCCGCGCCTTGCTCAGCGGGCTGCCCGCCGATTGCCCGCCCATCCTGGTGGTGCAGCATATGCCGGAGTATTTCACCGCCGGCTTCGCCGCGCGCTTGAACAGCTATTGCCCGATGCGGGTGAAGGAGGCCGAGGATGGGGAGCCGATCAAGCCCGGTGTCGCCTATATCGCGCCCGGCAACTGGCATATGCGGGTACAGGGCGTGCTAGGCAACTTCCATATCGCATTGACGCAGGACGAAAAGGTGAACCGGCATCGTCCGTCGGTGGATCCGCTATTCGATTCCGCGGCCGCCTGTCTGGGCAAGCGCGCCATCGGCGTGATTCTGACCGGCATGGGGCGGGACGGCGCGGACGGCATGCGCAAGATGCGCGACGCCGGCGCGGTCACCTTTGGTCAGAACGAGGCCAGCTGCGTGGTGTACGGCATGCCGCGCGAGGCGATGAAGGCCGGCGGCGTGCAACAGGAGTGGCCGCTGGACGCGCTGCCCTCCAAAATCATGGCCTGCCTGTATGGCAAGGCGGAAAAGGCGATGTCATGAACAAGGGCGCGGTGCATTTCGGCAGCCATTCCTATTTCGACAAACATTTTCAAAGCCAGGCGGTGAAGGTGTTCCCCGGCGGTTTCTACGTGACCGGCCAGCAGCAATTGCTGGTCACCTTGCTGGGCTCCTGCGTGGCGGTGTGCATGCTGGACCGGGTGGCCAACGTGGCCGGGATGAACCATTTCCTGTTGCCGGACGGCAGCATCGATGTCGGCGAGGGCGCGTCCGCCGCGCGTTTCGGCGTGCACGCGATGGAGCTGATGATCACCGAAATGCAGAAACTGGGCGCGATGCGCCACCGGATGGAGGCCAAGGTCTTCGGCGGCGGCAATGTGCTGGACGGCATGTCGGTGATGAATGTGGGCGAGCGCAACCGCCGTTTCATTCACGGCTACCTGGACGCGGAAAACATTCCCATCCTGGCCGAGGACTTGCTGGGCGACTGCGCGCGTAAAGTGTACTTCTTCACCGACAGCGGCAAGGTGCTGGTCAAGAAGCTCAAGCGCAGCCGCAGCCTGATCAGCGAGGAAAACCGCTACCGGCAGCAGGTGATGCAGCCGGAGGTGGCGGGCAAGTCAGGGGATATCGAGCTGTTCATCTGAATCGCTGCTCCGAACCGTTCACGCTCTCGCGAGCAAGGGCGAGACAAGGCGTTGCGGCCGATGAGCATTTCGAAGCGCAACTCACCGTGTCATGTCTCTGGACGCGCAGCAGATCCGCGAACAGATTCTCAGCGCTTCAGGTGTTGCAGCTTGCCCTCAAGCTCGGCCCAGTCCTCATGCTCCGGCAGCGGGTCCTTCTTCTCGGTGATGGTGGGCCAGATCCGGGATAGTTCGGCGTTCAGCGCGATGAAACCTTCCTGGCCCGGCGGCACGTCGTCCTCGGCGTAAATCGCGTTCACCGGGCATTCCGCCACGCATAGCGTGCAATCTATGCATTCTTCCGGGTCTATCGCCAGGAAATTGGGGCCTTCGTGAAAGCAGTCCACCGGGCAGACATCGACGCAGTCAGTGTATTTGCATTTGATGCAGGCATCGGTTACAACGTAGGCCATGTCCGGCTCCTTGTCGTCGAAACGGGCCGCCGCAAGCTCTGGCGGCCGGGTGATGATTGGTGAGCGTATCAGTCAACATTATTAGCCAGAAATTCCCTGCGCAAGCCCTGTCCGCCGCAAATTCACATCGCCGTCATGACCTTTGCCACTTATCGCGGGCGTTTCGCCCCCAGTCCCACCGGCCTGTTGCATGCCGGTTCCCTGTGTACCGCCGTAGGCAGCTATCTGGAGGCGCGCGCGCGCGGCGGCGAATGGCTGCTGCGGATGGAGGACCTGGACCCGCCGCGGGAAATGGCCGGCGCCGCGGATCATATCCTGCGGACTCTGGACGCTTTCGGCTTCGAATGGGATGGCGAGGTGGCGTACCAGAGCCGTCGCCACGCGCTGTACCGGCATGCGCTGGAGCGACTGATCGCCTCCGGCCACGCTTATCCGTGCAATTGCACGCGCAAGGACATCGCCGCGCTGGCGCGACGTGGCCTGGACGGCTACGTCTATCCCGGTTTGTGTCGGCAGCGTTCCCCGGAGCAAGGGGGGCGCGCCTGGCGCTTGCGCTTGGCCGACGGGGAGACCTCGCTGCAAGACCGTCTGCAGGGCGTATACAGCCAGAACCTGGCGCGTGACATCGGCGATTTCGTGTTGCTGCGCGCCGATGGCTTGTGGGCGTATCAGCTGGCGGTGGTGGTGGACGACGCCGAGCAAGGTGTTTCCGACGTGGTGCGCGGCGCCGACCTGCTGGTGTCCACGCCGCGCCAGATCGCGGTGCAACAAGCGCTGGGCGTGCCCACCCCCGCTTATTGCCATCTGCCGGTGCTGGTCAATGCCGCCGGGGAAAAACTGTCCAAGCAGACGCTGGCGCCGGCGATTTCCGCCGCCGCCGCCGCCGCGGAACTGCGACAGGCGCTGAGCCGCCTGGGCCATACGCCGCCGCCGGACTGCGGCAGCCTGGCCGAGTTGTGGGCATGGGCGCGCGCCAGTTGGTCGCTGGACCGCGTGCCGGCGGGGCCGATCACCATCGATGCCTGATACCGCGGGCTTGAGTTTTTCTCCTATATTGGCATTTGCGTGAGTCCTGCCGCCTCAGGCTTGGCGGAGGCAGTCCATCCGCGCCGTGCCGCGAAAAAAAAACACAAATGCGACCTGTTTTTATGTTGAATTTGTGTTCTAATGCCGCCTTTTTTCGCGCATGCGCGCTGGTGCCAACCGCCGTTTCTGTTGACCCCGGTCAAGCGCTCCGTAGAAAGCATGCCCGGCTCGCCGCGCCGCGCCACTATCATGGGCGCTTTTTCTACGGACTTAATCCGTACTGGAACAGAGCCGGTCAGGCCTATTTCAGTCAGCGCGCGCATGCCATGCATCATGACAGCGCGGAGCGGCCGCGATGAGCGGCGTCCGCAATCGGCAGGCCCGATGGAGACCAAGCCTTGAGCAATGACAATGTAGACAGCAACACCAAGAAGCGGGCGTTGGGCGTGTGGATGTGCACCGCCCTGGTCGTGGGCAATATGATAGGTTCCGGCGTGTTTTTATTGCCTGCCTCCTTGGCGCCGTTCGGCGGCGTGTCGATGATAGGCTGGTTGCTCACCGCCGCCGGCGCGATCTGCCTGGCCTTGGTGTTCGCGCGGCTGGCGGCCATCCTGCCCAAGGAGGGCGGACCTTACGCTTATATACACGAAGCCTTCGGCGGCTTCGCCGGCTTCTGGATCGCCTGGGGCTACTGGATAGCGCTATGGGCCGGCAATGCCGCGCTGGCGGTGGCCGCTACCAGCTATATGCAGGTGTTCATCCCGGCCTTGGGGCATGACAATCTGCTGGCCGGCGCCTTCGCCATCAGCCTGATCTGGATCGTCACCTGGATCAACAGCCGCGGCGCGCGCAGTTCCGGCCTGGTGGCGGTGGTGACCACGCTGTTGAAGCTATTGCCTTTGGCGGCGGTGACCTTTATCGGCTTTTTCCATCTGCAAGCCGATAACATCGTGTTCAATCCGCACGGCAAGCCTTTGCTCAGCTCGGTGTCCGCCACCATGGCGCTGACCTTGTGGGCCTTCCTGGGGCTGGAGTCGGCGTCGGTGCCGGCCGGTGACGTGATCGAGCCGGAGAAGAACATCCCGCGCGCGACGGTGCTGGGCACCCTGATCGCCACCGTGTTGTACATCCTGTCCACGGTATCGCTGATGGGCCTGATGCCGCCGGCGCTGCTGGCCGCCTCGCAAGCGCCGTTCGCCGACGCCGCGCGGTTGATGTGGGGCGATTGGGGTTATTACCTGGTCGGCTTCGGCGCCATCGTGTCCTGCTTCGGCGCGCTCAATGGCTGGAGCCTGATGCAGGCCCATGTGCCGGCCGCCGCCGCGCACGACGGACTGTTCCCGCGCCGTTTCGCGAAGATGAATCGCGAGGGCGTGCCCATCTTCGGCCTGCTGCTGTCCAGCGGGCTGGTGACGGTGCTGATGGCGATGAAATACGCCGGCGGCGACGGTGGCGTCAAGATTTTCGAATTCATCATCCTGCTGGCCACCGCCACCACCTTGCTGCCTTACGCCTTCTGTTCGATGGCCTTGCTCGCCATCATGCTGATGCGACCGCAGCAATTCCAGCGCAAGGACTTCCTGGCGCCGCTGTGCTTCGCCGGCGTCGGTTTCGCCTATTCGGTGTGGGCCTTGTACGGCTCCGGCGCCGACATCGTGATGTGGGGCATGATTCTGCTGCTGCTGGGCCTGCCGGTCTATGTCTGGCAGGTGAAGGAGCGCTACGCCGATCCGTCTTGAGCGCATGGGGCGTTGATTTGAACCACGCGGCCTGGCGCCGCGTTTTTCATGTCCGTCGGTTTTTCGTCATGAGGCCGGATGCTTGCCTATGCCGACCGCAAATGGCTTACTAAGACGCTTTGCTCCTGGAGGAATTCACGCCATGAAGATTAGCGCCGCCGCCGATCTGCTCACCGCCATCGACTTCAGCTACGCCGCGCCGGATGCCGCGACACTGGCGCGGATGCGTGAGCAAAGCGCGCCTTGCGCGCTGTTGCGCGCAGATGGGCTGCTGCCGGAAAACAGTTATCACCGCGCCGGCCGCAAGGGTTGCGCCGAGCCGATGCTGGCGCGGGAGTTCGTCGCGAGCCGCTTGCGCGAGGCCGCGGCGCGCTTGGCGCCGGGCTACGGACTGCAGCTGTTCGATGCTTATCGCAGCCGCGAAACCCAGGCCGATCTGTTCCAGATGGTGCTGGCCGATGTGGCCGCCGCGCATCCGGACTGGGACGCGGAGGCGGTGGAGCGTCAGGCGCGCATGTTCGCCGCCCACCCCGATGACACCGCCCGCTTCGCGGTGCTGCCGCATAACTCTGGAGGCGCGATTGATCTGGCCATCTGCCGGCTGGACACGGGTGAGATGTGCGATTTCGGCACCGGCTTTGACGCGGCGGAGCCGGCGTCGCGCAGCGATTTCTTTGAGGCGGAGCCGGACCCGACGCATGGTTTCTCGTCTGAGCGCTGGCTGAAGGTGCGCCACAACCGCCGCGTGCTGTTCAATTTGATGAAGCAGGCCGGCTTCAGCAATTACCACGAGGAATGGTGGCACTACGATCTGGGCGACTGCTTGTGGGCGCAGGCGGTGGGCAGGGACTGGATCTATCCATCGATGGAAGCGGAAGCGGCGGCGCTGCTCAAGCACGCTTGATTGACGCGGCCGCCGTGCCCTGGAGAGCGCGGCGGTCCGCATCGGACTTAGGATCTGCTGCGCGTCGGCGATACGGCGTTGAAAACACTCATTACCGTTTGTACGTTCCGCTTTGTCGCTCGTTTTCGCCTTGTCTCGCCTTAACTCGCGAGACTTTGAACCGGCTTCTTAGCCGGCCAAGACTTTCAGCCAGACCAGCGCGGCGCTAGCGCCGGCATCGGGCACGCCCAGCGTCCGCTCGCCCAGATAACTGGCGCGGCCCAGGCGCGGCCGCATCGCGGCGGTGGCGGCGCAGCCATGCTCAGCCGCCTCCAGCGCCGCGCGCCAGGCCGCGGCGGGGGGATGGCCGGCCTCTAGAGCGGTGCTGAACGCATCAGCCGCGGGCGACAAGGCGTCCAGCATGGTGCGGTCGCCCACTTGCGCGCCGCCCAGTTCCGCGATGGCGGCAACGCCGTCCTTGAAGGCCGCGGCCCAGTCGCGTGCTCCGGGCGCCGGCACCGTTTCCAGTCGTCGCGCCGCGCGCAGCAAGGCCGTGGAGTAGAACGGACCGGAACTACCGGCTATCGCCTGGCGCAAGGCCTGGCCCACCGCGCGCAAGGCGATGTCGGGCGCGCTCCAGGCCGCGTCGGGCAAGGCGCGGATCGCCGCGGCACCGCGTTGCATGCTGATGCCCAGGTCGCCATCGCCGCAGGCCGCGTCCAGTTCGGTGAGCAGGGGTTCGGCGGCATCCAGCGCGGCGGCGG
>NZ_JAJOHW010000084.1 GCF_021129195.1 Chromobacterium aquaticum
GGCCGCAACGCTGGCGATCACCGCGCCGCTGGCCGGGTTGCGCACCTCGCTGCGCCGTCCCGACAGCGCCGGCCGCGACCCGCCGTCAATCCACAAGCCGTGCTCGCGCTGCAGAAAGTCCTGCACCGCCGCCAGCACCGGCACCAGTTGCTGATCCATGCTCGTCTCCTTGGTTTACCCAGCCTGCCGCCGCTCAATCCCGGACGGCGATGGCCCAATATACGCATGGCCGCCGCGGCGGCTGATCCCAAATCGGCAAAGCGCAAAGCCCGCTCCGCGCATTGCGGCGCAGCATGTCGCGCATGGGAAACACCAAGCAAAAACAATGATTAAGCACTCATTCTCAACTGGACATTTCGATTTCAATAACATATTAATCATCTGATAATCGACAGACGGAACCAGCGGCGGCCATTCCGCCGCCACAGCAAAAACCGTCTCACCCACCGGAGAAGACAGATGATTGCCGCAGCCAGTTGTTTCGACGACGCCCACCTGCACGCCGAGGCCCTGCCCGGCTGGCAGCAGCTGTACAGCCAGATCAGCGGCGGCCGCTTCCAGAGCGCGCTGAGCCGCCTATGCGCGGCGCGCCTGGACGTGTTCCGCGAAAGCTTCAACCAGCGCGTGGTGCAGCAGGGGCGCGCGCCCGGCGGCATGGCGCATTTCGCGATACCGATACAAGCGCCGTCGCCGCTGAGCCTGCAAGGCGTGGCCGTGCCCGGCGACGCGCTGATGGTGCTGCGCGGCGGCGAGGACTTCGTGTTCCACCTGCCGCCCGGCGCGGACTCCATCCAGGTATCCCTGCCTTATGAGGATTTGGCCGAGCTGACGCCGGAATTGTGCGCCGTCGTGCGCGAGGCGCGCGGCAAGACGCCGGTGTTCACCGCGCGCCCGGATGCGCTGCAGGCCCTGCGCGCGCTATTGACCGGCCTGTTCGAGCAAGCGCGGCGGCGGCCGGAATTGCTGGACTTCGCCGGCAATCAGAAAGTGATCCGACACCAGTTGCTGGGCCTGCTGCAAGAGGCGCTGGCCGACGGCGGGCTGCGCGAGCGCCGCGACGACCTCACTTACGCCACGCATTGCGACATCGTGCGGCGCAGCCAGGCGCTGGCGCTGGCCAAGCCGGACGAGCCGGTGACAGTGCTGGAGCTGTGCAGCCGCCTGCGCGTCAGCCGCCGCACGCTGCAAAACAGCTTCCAGCGGGTGGCCGCCACCACGCCGGTGGATTATCTGCGCTCGATCCGCCTCAACGCGGTGCGCCGCCAATTGCTGCAGGCCGGTCCCGGCCGCAGCGTGCGCGAAGCGGCCGGCAACTGGGGCTTTTACCATCTGGGCCATTTCGCCAGCGACTATCGCAAGCTGTTCGGCGAATTGCCCTCCCATACGCTGGAGCGCGGCCAGGCCCACCAGGCGGCGCCGCGCGCCGCTCACGCATGGCCGGTCCGGTAGCCACTGGGCGTCAGCCCGGTCTGCCGCAGGAAGAAACGCGAGAAATACGCCGGGTCCTTGAAGCCCAGTTCGTAGGCGATCGCATGCACCGAGGCATTGGAGAAGATCAGCAGGCGCTTGGCCTCCCGCAGCAGCCGCTCATAGACCAGCTGCTTGGATGACAGGTCCGCCAGCCGGCGGCAGATATCGTTCAGTCGCGCCGCACCGACGCCCAGCTCCGCCGCGTAGCGCTCCAGCCCCCAGTGCTCGCGGTAACGCGCGTCGATCAAGGCATTGAAACGGTGATACAGCTGCAAATCGCCGCGCGGCGCGCGGCGGCGTCCGCCGTCCGGCCGCGGCTGCTGAGCCAGCCTCTGCACATCAATCAGGATCAATTGCGCCAGCGCCCGCTGCGCCAGCCCACCGCCCGGACGCCGCGCCACGCCCTCCTGTTGCAGCTGGGCCAGCCGTTGCGGCAGCCGCCCGCCTATCTCCGCCGCCGCCGGCACAGCGGCCAGCTCCACGCAGAACGGCGCGTCCAGCGCCGGCAGCCCCGCCTCCGCCAGCCAGTCATGCGCCAGTTCCTGGCGCAGGGTCAGCACATGGCCGTCGGCGTCGGCGCCGGTGATGAAGGCGTGCGGCACCGTCGGCGGCGTCAGGAACAATAGCGGCGCCCGCGCCTGGTAGTGCTCCTCCTCCAGATAGAGCCGGATATCGCCGCTGGCCAGATAGTGCAGCTGGAGGCAGCGATCGTGGCGGTGCACCGGCATATTGCGGCCGAAGAAAGCCGCCAGCCGGCCAAAGGACTCGCAATGGATGTCGACGGATTCGCATGGGCTGTCGTAAGCCTTGCCGATGTCGATATTCGGTATCCGCGCGCCGGCATCGCGCTGGCTTTTGCCCATCTCATGTCTCCTTGTGACTTTTTCGCCATAGTCCCAACCGCGGGCGCCAATCGCGCCGAATCAGGCTGGCGGCATGGCCTCGCATGCCCTTTGGCCCTTGACCGCGCCGCGCGCTCCAGGTTTCCGTCCGGGTGTTATCCGCAGTGCAACATCGATAAGCATTGACAGGCCGCTGTCATCGCCGCTATAAACTTTAACATATTAATAAATATTTTAATCAGCGTGCTTCCACTTCAATAACAAGGAGTTAAAACATGCCATTGGCCAGCCTTGCCATGGAGCAGCGCCCCGCCGCCGTATATGGCGCGGCGCTTAACCACCGGCGCTTGCAACAGGCGCTGGCGGCGGAGTTCGAACAGCCGCCCTACCAAGGTCCGCCGCGGGCGCCGGTCTTGTTCGTCAAGCCGCGCAACACCCTCAGCGCCGCCGGCGCGCCCATTCCCTGCCCCGCAAGCGACGCCGTCTATGCCGGCGGCGCGCTGGGCGTGCGCATCGCCCGCGACGCCTGCCGCGTGAACGCGGCCGACGCGCTGTCCCATGTCGGCGGCTACGCGGTGGTCAACGAGGTCAGCCTGGCGGAAACCAGCTTCTACCGGCCGGCGATCCAGGCCAAGTGCCGCGATGGCTTCTGCCCGATCGGCCCCGAGGCCGGCCCCGACGCGATCGATCCGCAGCGGGTGCAGGTGCGCACCTATGTCAACGGCGCGCTGGTGGAAACCAATGACAGCGCCGACTGGCTGCGCGGCGTCGCCCAACTGATCGCCGACGTCAGCCAGTTCCTCACCCTCTACGCCGGCGATCTGCTGATCGTGGCCACGCCTCCGCGCGGCGCGCGGCTGCGTCCCGGCGACACCGTGGCGGTGGAGATAGACGGCATAGGCCGCCTGGAAAACATCGTCACCTCCGAGGAGGAACCGCGATGAAACACGCCCGCATCCGTTACCAGGGCCAGATCTGGCGCGCGCAGGCCGACGACGGCGCGCTCTTGCTGCCGGACGGCCGCCGCCTGGGCGAGACCGAGGTGGAATGGCTGCCGCCCTGCCACGGCACCCTGTTCGCGCTGGGCCTCAACTACGCCGATCACGCCGCAGAACTGGACTTCAAGCCGCCCAGCGAGCCGCTGGTGTTCCTGAAGACGCCCGCCACGCTGACCGGTCATCGCCAATATTCGATGCGCCCGGACAATGTTGAATATATGCACTACGAGTGCGAATTGGTGGCGGTGATAGGCAAGACCGCGCGCAAGGTGGGCCGCGCCCAGGCGATGGATTATGTGGCCGGCTACACCGTGTGCAACGACTACGCGGTACGCGACTATCTGGAAAACTACTACCGGCCGAATCTGCGGGTGAAGAACCGCGACGGCCTGACCCCCATCGGCCCCTGGCTGGTGGACCGCGACGAGGTGCCCGATCCGCACAGCCTGGAGCTGGCCACCCATGTCAACGGCCGCCGGGTCCAGAGCGGCAATACCCGCGACATGGTGTTCGACATCCCCCACCTGATCGAATACCTGTCCGCCTTCATGACGCTGCAGCCGGGCGACATGATCGCCACCGGCACGTCCCAAGGCCTGTCCGACGTGCGCCCCGGCGACGAAGTCGTCGTGGAAGTCGAGGGCGTCGGGCGGCTGCTCAATCACATCGTCAGCGAAGCGGCCTGGCTTGCCCGCCAGGCCGCAATCAAGGAGCCAGCATGATCAAGCACTGGATAGACGGCCGCGAAGTGGCCAGTCAGCACAGCTTCACCAATTACAATCCGGCCACCGGCGCCGCCATTTGCGAAGTGGCCGCAGGCGGCGCCGCGGAAGTGAACCTGGCGGTGGCCGCCGCCAAGGCCGCCTTTCCCAAGTGGGCGGCCACCCCGGCCAAGGAACGCGCGCGGCTGATGCGCAAGCTGGGCGAGCTGATCCAGCGCGAAGTGCCGCTGCTGGCGGAACTGGAAACCCTGGACACCGGCCTGCCCATCCACCAGACCCGCAATGTGCTGATCCCGCGCGCCTCGCACAATTTCGACTTCTTCGCCGAAGTCTGCACCCGCATGAACGGCCACAGCTATCCGGTGGACGAGCAGATGCTGAACTACACGCTGTACCAGCCGGTGGGCGTGTGCGCGCTGGTGTCGCCGTGGAACGTGCCCTTCATGACCGCCACCTGGAAGACCGCGCCCTGCCTGGCGCTGGGCAATACCGCGGTGCTGAAGATGTCCGAACTGTCGCCGCTGACCGCCAATGAACTGGGCCGGCTGGCGCTGGAAGCCGGCATTCCGCCCGGCGTGTTCAACGTGGTGCAGGGCTATGGCGCCGATGCCGGCGAGGCGCTGGTGCGTCACCCGGACGTGCGCGCGGTGTCCTTCACCGGCGGCACCGCCACCGGACAGCGCATCATGCAGAACGCCGGGCTGAAGAAATACTCGATGGAGCTGGGCGGCAAATCGCCGGTGCTGGTGTTCGACGACGCCGACTTCGAGCGCGCGCTGGACGCGGCGCTGTTCACCATCTTCTCCCTCAATGGCGAGCGCTGCACCGCCGGCAGCCGCATCTTCGTGCAGAACGCCATCTACGACCGCTTCGTCGCGGAGTTCGCCGCCCGCGCCCAGCGGCTGCTAGTCGGCGATCCGCAAAACCCCGACACCCAGGTGGGCGCCATGATCTCCCGCCAGCATTACGACAAGGTCACCGGCTATATCCGCGTGGGCCTGGAAGAAGGCGCGCGGCTGGTGGCCGGTGGCCTGGAACGCCCGGCCGGCCTGGCGGACACGCTGGCCGCCGGCAACTTCATCCGCCCCACCGTGTTCGCCGACGTCGACAACCGCATGCGCATCGCCCAGGAGGAAATCTTCGGCCCGGTGGCCTGCCTGCTGCGCTTTGACGACGAGGCCGACGCGCTGCGCCTGGCCAACGACATCGACTACGGCCTGGCGTCCTATGTCTGGACCCAGGACATCGGCAAGGCGCACCGGCTGGCGCGCGGCATCGAGGCCGGCATGGTCTTCATCAACAGCCAGAACGTGCGCGATCTGCGCCAGCCCTTCGGCGGCGTCAAGGCCTCCGGCGTCGGCCGCGAAGGCGGCGAATACAGCTTCGAGGCCTTTGCCGAGGTGAAGAACGTCTGCGTCTCCATGGGCGGCCACTTCATTCCGCGCTGGGGCGCGGAGCAAGCCTGACGCGGCGCCGGAGCCAAGGCCGCCCAGACGGCCGGCCCGGCGCGACACCAAACCCAGCAGCGAGACTGCGCCGGCCCGCGGCCAGTCGCACCGAGGAGAATGCAATGGGAACCCTAGCCCTGGCGGCCAAGATCACTCACGTGCCGTCCATGTATTTGTCGGAACTGCCCGGCCCGCATCAAGGCTGCCGCCAGGCGGCGATAGACGGCCACAAGGAGATCAGCCGCCGCTGCCGCGAACTGGGCGTGGACACCATCGTGGTGTTCGACACCCACTGGCTGGTCAATTCCGGCTACCACGTCAACTGCGCGCCGGCTTTCGAAGGCGTATACACCAGCAACGAGCTGCCGCACTTCATCAAGAACATGCCCTACGCCTACCCGGGCAACCCCGCGCTGGGCAAGCTGCTGGCCGAGGCGGCCACCGCCGCCGGCGTGCACACCCGCGCCCACGACGCCACCACGCTGGCGCTGGAATACGGCACCCTGGTGCCGATGCGCTATATGAACGCCGACCAGCACTTCAAGGTGGTGTCGGTGGCCGCGCTGTGCACGGTGCACGACCTCGCCGACAGCGCGCGGCTGGGCGCGGCGATGCGCGCGGCGGTGGAGAACGACTACGACGGCCGCGTCGCCTTTTTCGCCAGCGGCTCGCTATCGCACCGCTTCGCCCAGAACGGCACCGCCGACCAATACCTGCACAAGCCCTGGAGCCCCTTCCTGGAAAGCATGGACCAGGAAGTGGTGGAAATGTGGCGACGCGGCGACTGGCAGACCTTCTGCGGCATGCTGCCGGAGTACGCCGAGAAGTGCCATGGCGAGGGCTTCATGCACGACACCGCGATGCTGCTGGGCGCGCTGGGCTGGGACGGCTACCGCGGCCGCGCCGAAATCATCACCCCCTATTTCGGCAGCTCCGGCACCGGCCAGATCAATGTGGTGCTGCCGGTGGAGCCGCAAGGAGAGCGCCATGCCGCACTTCACCGTTGAATGCACCGACAATCTGCGCGAGCTGGCCGACCTGCCCGGCCTGTTCCGCCAAGTGCACGACTGCCTGGCCGCCAGCGGCCTGTATCCGCTGGCCGGCATCCGCAGCCGCGCCCACTGGCTGGACACCTGGCGCATGGCCGACGGCGAAGCCGACTACGCCTTCGTCCACTGTCGGCTGCAGATCGGCAGCGGCCGCAGCGAGACGCAGCGCCGCGCCACCGCCGAACAGGTGTTCACGCTGATCCAGCGCCACTTCGAGCCGCTGTTCGCCCAGCGCTACCTGGCGCTCAGCTTCGAACTGACCGAGCTGTCCGCCACGCTCAACTTCAAGCACAACAATGTGCATCAACGCTTCCGTCAGCCCTCCTGAGGACCCCGCATGCTGAGCCAAGACCAGATCCGCGGCATCGCCTGCCGCCTGCACGACGCCGAGCGCGAGCGCCGGCAGATCCGCCAGATCTCGCTGGACCACCCCGACATCACCATCGAGGACGCCTACGCCATCCAACGCTGCTGGGTGGACCTCAAGCTGGCGGAGGGCCGCAAGCTCAAGGGCCACAAGATAGGCCTGACCTCGCGCGCGATGCAGATGTCCTCGCAGATAGACGAACCCGACTACGGCGCGCTGCTGGACGATATGTTCTTCCACGACGGCGCCGACATTCCGGTGTCGCGCTTCATCGTGCCGCGGGTGGAAGTGGAACTGGCCTTCATCCTGGGTCGGCCGCTGTCCGGCCCCGGCGCCACGCTGTTCGACGTCTACGACGCCGCCGAATACGTGATTCCGGCGCTGGAAATCATCGACGCGCGCAGCCAGTCCATAGACCCGGACAGCCAGCGCCCGCGCAAGGTGTTCGACACCATAGCGGACAACGCCGCCAACGCCGGCGTGGTGCTGGGCGGCCGCCCTATCCGCCCGCGCGAGCTGGACCTGCGCTGGGTGGCCGCATTGATGTACCGCAACGGCGTGATCGAGGAATCCGGCGTCGCCGCCGCGGTGCTGAACCACCCGGCCAACGGCGTGGCCTGGCTGGCCAACAAGCTCGCGCCCTTCGACGTCGAACTCAAGGCCGGCCAGGTGATCCTGGCCGGCTCCTTCACCCGGCCGGTGCCGGCGCGCGCCGGCGACACCTTCCACGTCGACTACGGCCCGCTGGGCGCGATCAGTTGCCGCTTCGTCTGAACCCGCTCGAGGAACCACCATGCAACTCCCCGCCAACCCCTTCAAGGCCGCGCTGCGCGACGGCCGCCGCCAGATCGGCCTGTGGCTGGGCCTGGCCAGCCCCTACAGCGCCGAGCTGCTGGCCGGCGCCGGCTTCGACTGGCTGCTGATAGACGGCGAACACGCGCCCAATGAGCTGAACGATGTGCTGCTGCAACTGCAGGCCATCGCTCCCTATCCCTGCCACCCGGTGGTGCGCGCCGCCAGCAACGACCCGGTGCGCATCAAGCAATTGCTGGATATCGGCGCGCAAACGCTGATGCTGCCCATGGTGCAAAGCGCGGCGGACGCCGCGCAGGCGGTGGCGGCCACCCGTTATCCGCCGCGCGGCATCCGCGGCGTGGGCAGCGCGCTGGCGCGCGCCTCGCGCTGGAACCGCGTGCCGGACTACCTGACGCGTGCCGACAGCGAAATCTGCGTGCTGGTCCAGGTGGAAACCCGGCGCGGTCTGGCCGAGCTGGACGCCATCGCCGCCACCGACGGCGTGGACGGCGTGTTCATCGGCCCGGCCGACCTCGCCGCCGACATGGGCCATCCCGGCCGGCCCGACCACCCGAACGTGCGCGCGGCGATAGACGACGCCATAGTCCGCATCCAGCGCCACGGCAAGGCCGCCGGCATCCTGATGGCCGACGAGGCCCAGGCGCGCCGCCTGCTCGAACTGGGCGCCCGCTTCGTCGCCGTCGGCGTCGACACCACTCTGCTGGCGCGCCGCGCCGAAGCGCTGGCCGCCGCCTTCAAACCGGCGGCGGCCCCGCCGGACGGTTCCAGCTACTGAACCACGGCGCGGCGACCACACAATAACAAGGCGCCGCGCCCCGCCGCCAGTCGGCCCCACCCCGAGGAGAACGCAAGATGAAGCACCCCCACGCCGGCGCGCCCGCCAATGCGCGCAAAGTCGCCTACGCCACCGTGATCGGCACCGCCATCGAGTGGTACGACTTCTTCATTTACGCCAGCGCCGCCGGGCTGGTGTTCAACAAACTGTTCTTCGCCCCGGCCGGAGAGCAGTTCGCCACTCTGATCGCCTTCGCCTCCGTCGGCGTCAGCTTTCTGTTCCGCCCGCTGGGCGCCTTTCTCGCCGGCCATTACGGCGACCGGCTGGGCCGGCGCGCGATGCTGGTGCTGACCCTGGTGCTGATGGGCGCCTCCACCGCTCTGATCGGACTGCTGCCCACCTATGACAGCGCCGGCCTGCTGGCGCCGCTGGCGCTGATCCTGTTGCGCGTGCTGCAAGGCATCTCCGCCGGCGGCGAATGGGGCGGCGCGGTGCTGATGGCGGTGGAACACGCGCCGCCCGGCCAGCGCGGTCGCTACGGCGCCTTTCCGCAGATAGGCGTGCCGCTGGGCCTGTTGCTGGCCTCGGGCGTGTTCGCGCTGATGAGCGGGGTGGTGTCCCCCGGCGACGCCTTCCTGGAATGGGGCTGGCGCGTGCCCTTCCTGTTCAGCGTGGTGCTGCTGTTCATCGGCCAATGGGTGCGCCGCTCGGTGGAGGAAAGCCCGGTATTCGAGGAAATCAAGGCGCGCAAGGCCGGTTCGCGCACCCCGGTGCTGGACCTGTTCCGCCATCACGCGCCGCTGGTGCTGCTGGCCGCGCTGGTGTTCGCCGGCAATAGCGCCGTCGGTTACATGACCACCGGCGGCTTCATCCAGAACTACACCACCGACCCGGCCGGCGCGCTGCGCCTGGAGCGCACCCCGGTGTTGCTCGCCGTCGCCTTCGCCTCCGCCTGCTGGATGGCCTTCACCTGGCTGGCCGGCGTCTGGTCGGATCGCATCGGCCGCCGCCGCGTCTACATCATCGGCTTCGGCGTGCAGTTGGCCGGCGTGCTGCTGTTGTTCCCGTTGGTGAACAGCGCCAGCCTGCCGGCGGTGCTGCTGGCGCTATGTCTGTTGTCGGTGGGCACCGGCCTGACCTATGGCGCGCAATCGGCGTTCTACGCCGAGCTGTTTCCCGCCTCGGTGCGCTTCTCCGGCGTATCCATCTCCTACGCGCTGGGCGCGATCCTGGGCGGCGCCTTCGCGCCGATGATAGCCAAGGCGCTGATCGCCCAGACCGGCTCCACCGCCGCTGTGGCCGCCTACCTCAGCGGCATGACGCTGATCGGCCTGGCCGCCGTGCTGCTGCTGCGCGACCGCCGCGACATCCCGCTGGGACCGGAGCACGAAGCCGAGCAGGCCGCGTCGCCGATACGGCTGCCGCGCGCGCCGGCCACCGATATCCGTGGCGCCGGAATCTCATGAAAAGTACCAGTAATGGCTCGTAAGGTGCATTCCACTGCGCCATAAGGCTACCCATAATGCAAATTCGCTGAAGGTATTCATTATTATGCCGCCCGCCATGGATAGCGGGCCGCTTCAGCGCCATCAAGCACAAAGGAGACCACCATGCGCCATCCCAATCCCCTGCTGGAAACCCTGAGTCCCATCCTGCCCGCCATCGCCGCCAACGCGCGCCGGGCGGAAGAAGAACGCACGGTGCCGCCGGAAAACGTCGCCCTGCTGAAAGGCATAGGCTTTCACCGCGCCTTCCAACCCAAGCAATACGGCGGCCTGGAAATCAGCCTGCCCGAGTTCGCCGACTGCGTGGCGACGCTGGCGGGCGCCTGCGCCAGCACCGCCTGGGCGGTCAGCCTGCTGGCCACCCACAGCCACCAGATCGCGCTGTTTTCCGCCCAGCTGCAAGAGGAGGTCTGGGGCAGCAATCCGGACGCCACCGCCAGCAGCAGCATCGCGCCGCTGGGCCGCGCCGAAGCCGCGGATGGCGGCGTGCTGCTCAGCGGCGAAATGGGTTGGAGCAGCGGCTGCGATCACGCCGAATGGGCGATACTGGGCTTCCGCCGCCCGGGCGCCGACGGCAGCCCGCAGTACTGCTTCGCGGTGGTGCCGCGCGCGGATTATCAGATCCGCGACGACTGGCACGCCGCCGGCATGCAGGGCAGCGGCACCAAGACCCTGATCGTGCGCGACGTCTTCGTGCCGGAACACCGCATCGAGGCCGCCAAGGACATGATGGAAGGCCGCTCCGCCGGCTTCGGTCTGTACCCGGACAGCAAGATTTTCTACGCGCCCTACCGCCCCTATTTCGCCAGCGGCTTCTCCGCGGTCAGCCTGGGCGTGGCCGAACGCATGCTGCAAGTATTCAAGGAGCGCAGCCGCAATCGCATCCGCGCCTATACCGGCGTCCAGGTCGGCGCCGCCCTGCCCGCCTATATGCGGCTGGCGGAATCCACCCACCAGGTGCTGGCCGCGCGCGCCTTGCTGGAAGCCACCTGGCGCGAACACGCCGAACACGGCGTAGCCAAGCGCTACCCCAACGCTGAGACGCTGGCGTTCTGGCGCACCAACCAGGCCTATGCGGTGAAAATGTGCATCCAGGCGGTGGACCGCTTGTTCGAATCCATGGGCGGCAACTGCTGGCGGCTGGAGAACGAGGCGCAGCGGCTGTTCCGCGACGCGCACATGACCGGCGCCCACGCCTATACCGACTACGACGTCTGCGCGCAGATCCTCGGCCGCTCGCTGCTGGGACTGGAGCCGGACCCGGCCATGGTCTAAGAACCTGTTCAAAGTCTGCTGCGCTTCGTGAAGCGTCGCACGGTGAGTACAAGCTCAAAATAGCTGTACATTCCGCTTTTTCGCTTGTTTTCGCCTTGTCTCGCTCTTGCTCGCGAGATCGTGAACAGGCTCCAAACCGTCCTATCCGCTCCCCACCCGCGCCGCGCCGGCCTTGCGCCGGGCGGCCCCGAGGACACGCCATGAACGCACCCGCCACTGCCCACGACGCGCGCGCGCTGCGCCGCGCGCTCGGCAACTTCGCCACCGGCGTCACCGTCGTCACCGCCACCGCGCCGGACGGCGAACGCGCCGGCGTCACCGCCAACAGCTTCAACTCCGTCTCGCTGGACCCGCCGCTGGTGCTGTGGAGCCTGGACAAGCGCTCGGCCAGCCATCCGGTGTTCGCGCAGGCCAGCCACTTCGTCGTCCACGTGCTGGCCGCCGACCAGATCGAACTGTCCAACCGCTTCGCCCGCGCCGCCGCCGACAAGTTCGCCGGCCTGGAACCGGAGGCCGGGCGCGGCGGCGCGCCGCTGCTGGACGGCTGCGCCGCCCGCTTCCATTGCCGGCTGCACCAGCAGTTGGACGGCGGCGATCACTGGATTCTGTTGGGCCTGGTCGAAGCCTTCGACGACTTCGGCGCCGCGCCGCTGCTCTACCACCAGGGCATGTACGCCGCCGCGCTGCCGCGCAGCCGGCCGGCCACCGCAGCGGAACCGCTGCCGGGTTGGCTGGGCGACAATCTGCTCTACCTGCTGACCCAGGCGCTGCAGGCCTACCAGGCCAGCTATCAGCCGCGCCAGCTCGCCACCGGGCTCAGCAGCGGCGAGGCGCGCATGTTGCTGGTACTGGAGCAGCATTCCGGCCTGGATGCCTGCGCGTTGCAGCGCGAGGTGGCGATGCCGGCGACGGAAATAGAACTGGCCGAAATGGTATTGCTGCGCAAAGGGCTACTCGCGCGCGGCGACACCGGCCATGAACTGACGGCGCTCGGCCGTGAACAAGCCGCCACGCTGTGGCGCATCGCCAGACAACAGCAGCAAGATATCCAGTCCGGGCTGGACGAGCAGGACCTGGCCGCCTGCAAGCGCGTGCTGCGCGCGTTGATCCAACAAGGCTGAGTCCCCCTCCCATCGCCGCGTCCGCGGCGGTCAAGGCCCGAGGCGCGCCGGGTCGAGACCGCCGCGCGCGGCCCGCCGGACGACAGCCCCTTAGAGCCTGTTCACAGTCTCGCGAGCAAGAGCGAGACAAGGCGAGAACGAGCGAAAAAGCGGAATGTACAAGTGGTACATGGGCATTTTGAGCTTGGTTTCAACGCCGTATCGCTGAAGCGCAGCAGACTTTGAACAGGTTCTGAGACAGCGCGGCGCCTGCCATCCGCGATGATTGCGCGCAAAAGCCGGCTGACCCGTACAATAGCTTCTTTTTTCGCAAAGCCGGTTTCCGCATGGCCCTGTCCGCCAC
>NZ_JAJOHW010000085.1 GCF_021129195.1 Chromobacterium aquaticum
CTGGCCAATCTGTTCAATCTGCTCGGCTACCGCAATAGCAAGACCGACGACTTCAAGGAGAGCAATTTCGGCGTGGCTTCCGGCCCCGGCAATATCGACGGCGACGGCCCGGCCGACAAGGTGCGCGCGCCGCGCGCGGCGAACCAGGACCAGCCATGGCGCTATGTTCGCACCGTGCCGTATCCCAGCCTGTATCTGCATCCGCCGATGCAGCGCCAGGCCTCGCCGGCGGTGGGCGGCAGCCCTTATCTGGGCGTGGGCGGCCTGCTGCAGATCGAGCTGGCCTGGCTGGACTTGTTCGGCAACCGCATCCTCAGCGATCTGGACGCGCCGCCGGCCAAGGCCAAGGCATACAACTTCCCGCCGCAGCTGACCGGCTACACCGACAGCGTGCTGGGCATCGGCCAATGGCCGTCGCTGGCCAACGACTACCAGTTCGCCACCCTGCCGGACGGCAAGGCGGGGCTCAAGGTGGCGCTGGCCTTTGATCAGCAACCCTATCTGGACGCGGCCAAGGCGCTGGACGCCGGCGGGCGGCAGCGCATCGAACAGGCGATCGCCATCTACGCCAAGATCTTGTATCAGTTGCAAGACCCCAACGGCCTCGCCATCGAACTGAGCAGCAGCGTCTGCCCCGACGCGGCATCCTTGCTGGAACCGACGCAGCAGGCGGCGCTGCTCAATTGGGCGGTGGACATCTATGCCTGGCTCAACAGCCTGCTGCCCAGCGGCAGCGGCAGCCATCGCGAGCGCGCCGCCGGCTTCCAGCCGCTGCTGGAGCTGAGCGTGCCGCTGCCCGCCGGCCAGATCAACGACGAGCAGATCTTCCGCCTGAACGCCAGCCTGACGCTGAGCCGCCGGCCGCAGCTGGTCAGCGGCGAACTGGCGGCGGTGTCCGGCGTGGCAGAGGCCGGCACGCTGCTGTCGCCGTCCACCGGCCCGCTGCAAGGCGACCAGGCCGCGGCCGGCGCGCAGCGCGATCTCAAGCAATTCGCCGCCAGTTTCGAGCAAGCGCTGTCCACCCCGCAGGGGCCGCGCTATCAAGTGGCCACCGGCACCGATCGCGACGCCTTCGCCGGCGGTTCCGGCATGACGCTGTGGGCGGTGCAGCTGGGACGCGACGCCACGCAAGCCATCTCCTACCGCGTGCTCAATCCGGGGCAGCCCAAGCAGTACGCGCCCAGGCCGGTGTCCAATCAGCTGGCGTCCAAGCAGAACGCGGCCATCATTCCCTATCACACCGGCAAGGTGATCAGCCTGCAGGACCCGGTCCAGCCGCGCGCCTTCACCGACGTGGATCTGGATCAATGGCTGCAGTCCTCGCTGGCGCGCATCGACCAATTGCTGTCGCCGGCCTATGTCGCGCCGGCGCAGATCCTGCGCAGCCTGACCGGCAACGATGCGATGCAGGGATTGCTGGACGCCAAGGAAGCGCTGGCCCAGGCGCTGAAGAGCGCGATGATTCCGGTGTTCCGCGACGAAACCGCGGACGACAAGGAATTGGCGGCGATCCGCGAAGCGTTCTTCCAGCGCATGCTGGGCACGCTCAGCGAATTCTACGCGGTGCGCGCCGGCATCCAGTTCCAGGCCGAGGTCAATGCGGAGATTCAGCTGTCGGGCGCGGAACTGACGCCGCGGCTGTACGGCAATATCGTGGGCCGTCCGGGCGGAGACAAGATCGGCGGGCAGGGCAATCTGTCGCTGACCGCGCCCAAGCTGGGGCTGAAACTGGCCGGCGACGGCGGCGGCAATACCCGCGCGCTGAGTTTCCTGCTCTCCAGCGCCGGACTGGAGGCCAAGAAGGTGGACCTGGACCTGGTGTTCGAAGGACAGAACATCGAACACCAGATCGGTGCGCTGGCCGGCATCCGCGGTTATCAGCCGTCGTCCTGGCTCAGTTTCGTGGCCGATACCGCCGGCGAGGGCTGGCCGCTGCGGCAGGCGCTGGGCGCGTTCAGCACGCCCATCGTGCTGCGCGCCTTCCCGGAAACCCCGGCCTTGACCCTGCAGGAAGCGGTGGCCAATGCCGATATCGCCTGCCCATGCCGGCCGCCCGAGAGCGCGGTCGCGCCGGCGCGGGCATGGGCCGTCGGCGATCCGGCTTGCAGCCGGCCCGGCGATTACAATCCCTTGGCTGCGCTGAGCCGCTGGAACTACCGGCTGCGTTATGCCTTGCAACGTCACTTCGAGCAGGACGCGATCAACGGCCAGATCGATTTCAACCTGGGCGGCCAGGCCGGCCTGAAAGCGCTGGCGCTCAGCCGCGATCTGTTCGACAACCTGGCGGAAATGACCCAGGTCTTCCCGCAGGTGGTGGCGGATCTGAACCGCTACCTGCTGCCGCTGGACATCGACAGCCAGGACCCGGCCCAGATAGAAAACGCCGAGGCGGCGCTGCTGTCCGCCGGCGCGATGGTGGGGTGGCTGGCGGACAGCGCCGGCGGTTCCGGCCTGCTGCAAGCGAATAGCCGGCTATTGGCGCAGGCGGAGCCGGTGCGCTTCGTCATCGAGGAGGACGCGGTGGAGCGCGTCAATCCTGGCGGTGGCAAAGTGAGCGCGCTGCGGGTGACGCTGACGCTGGAACAGGCGCTGCCCGAGCGCGTCGGCCAGCCCTTCGTGCAAGTGGAGCCGGAGCGTTACGAGTGCGAGCCGGAGGAGGGCGAAGGCCTGAGCCGCGCCTTCACCTATCGCCAGCGCGACACCGGCATGTATCTGCCCGCGTCCGAGGGCAAGGGCATCGCCGCGCGCATGGTGGTGTTGCCGGACCTGGACATTCTGGAGCGGCAGGACGCCAATGCCCAGGTCTTCCTGCGGCGCAACGAGGAATTGGTGCCCGGCAAGCCGACGGCCGAGCCTTTCGTCTACCAGACGCCGACGGTATCGCTGTCCGCGCCGCTGCGGCCCACCGTGGATTCTGACCAGCCGGTGAATATGGCGGCCATCTACGCCCAGGGCGCGGATCAGCCGGTGAGCCGCTCGCTGGAATGCCAGCTTGGCTTGTTCTACCAGGCCTTGTTCGGCCATGCCGGCAGCGACAGCGCCATCCTCAGCCTGACGGCCTACTATGAATACCGGCTGAACAATGCGCTGACCAAGGTGCGTCTGCCGGTCTATCTGATGCCGCCGACCAAGGCGGCCTTGCGGGAGGGGGGCGCCGGCCTGCCGCTGGCCGACATCGTCGCCTTGCAGGCCCAGGGTTGCGTGGATTGGTTCGCCGCGCATGGTCCGGAGCGGAAAGACGGCGGCTTGTGGTTCGATCTGACCGTCAGCTCCAATCTGACCGAGCAGGCGCAACCCTTGCTGCGCTTGCGCAATGTGTTCCTGGAGCTGGCGAACATCGAGCCGCCCTTGGCTTGAGCCGCGCCTCACGGTCTGCCGCTGGCGGCAGACCGTGAAGCTTCCCGGATTGATGCGCGCGCTCGCGGCGGCGGGGGTGCGCAATGGTTATTTGCTTAGACATAAGGATTCCGTCTTTGCTGATAGCCAATCGGTATAATGGCCGTTCCCCGTTGGAGAACGCGTCGTGTACAAGCATCTGGAAGATTTCGTCGGCCACACCCCGCTGGTCAGACTCAAGCGCCTGCCCGGCGTCACCAGCAACACCGTGCTGGTCAAGCTGGAAGGCAATAACCCGGCGGGTTCGGTCAAGGACCGGCCGGCGTTGTCCATGATCCGCCGCGCGGAACAGCGCGGCGAGATCCGGCCGGGCGACACCCTGATCGAGCCCACCAGCGGCAACACCGGCATCGCGTTGGCGATGGCGGCGGCGATGATGGGTTACAAGATGATCCTGATCATGCCGGAGAACTCCAGCGCCGAACGGGTGCAGGCGATGCGCGCCTATGGCGCGGAAGTGATCCTGACGCCCAAGGAAGCCTCCATGCCCGGCTCCATCGACCTGGCGCGCAATATGGAAGCCGCCGGCCAGGGCCGCATCCTCGATCAATTCTCCAATCCGGACAATCCGCTGGCCCATTATGAAAGCACCGGGCCGGAAATCTGGCAGGACACCGCGGGCGGCATCACCCACTTTGTGTCCAGCATGGGCACCACCGGCACCATCATGGGCACCAGCCGCTATCTGAAGCAGCAAAACCCGGCGATCCAGATCGTGGGCGTGCATCCGGAGCCGGGCAGCCAGATCGCCGGCATCCGCAAATGGGAAGATCCCTACGTGCCCAAGATCTGCGATTTCTCGCAGCTGGACGATTTGCAGCATGTCAGCCAGCAGGAAGCGGAGGACATGGCGCGGCAACTGGCGCGCGAGGAGGGCATCCTGGCCGGGCCTTCGTCCGGTGGCGCGCTGGCGGTGGCGCTGCGCCTGTCGCGCCAGCTGGAAAACGCGGTCATCGTGTCCATCGTCTGCGACCGCGGCGATCGTTACCTGTCCACCGGCCTGTTCGGCTGAGCATCTGTCGATGACGCGCCGGAACGCAGCGTTCGCGTTTTGGCGCTGGCGTGCGGCGCATCATGCAGTTAGCATCTGGAGTCCACTATCCCAGTCACGGAGGCTCCCATGCTGCTGCACGTCGATTCCCGCTTCCTCAGCCCTTATGCGCTGTCCGCCTTCGTCGCCCTGAAAGAAAAGGGGCTGACTTTCGAGCTTTCGACCGTCCGCCTGGAAGCGCAGGCCAATCTGGCCGTCGACTACCGTCGCCAGTCGCTGACCGCCCGCGTGCCCATGCTGGAAGACGGTGAGTTCCATCTCAGTGAATCCTCGGCCATTGCCGAATACCTGGAAGACGCTTATCCCGAACGCGCGCGCCTGTATCCGCAAGAGCTGCGCCCGCGCGCCCGCGCGCGCCAGCTGCAAGCGTGGCTGCGCAGCGACCTGATGGCGCTGCGCGAAGACCGCAACACCGAAGTGGTGTTCCTGCGCCCGGCGACGGGCACGCTGGCGCCGGAAGCGCGCCAGGCGGCCGGCAAGCTGATCGCCGCGGTCGAGCAACTGCTGCCGGCCGATGGCGGCGACTTGTTCGGCGCCTGGTGTCTGGCCGACACCGATCTCGCCTTGATGCTGAAACGGCTGCAATACGACGATGTGCTGCCGCCGCGCTTGGCCGCCTACGCCGAGCGCCAATGGCGGCGGCCGGCGGTGCAGGACTGGCTGGAGCTGGGACGGCGGGCGGCGTCGGCGTGACCGGCCGAGGCCTCGCCAGGGAAGGCCGTTGAGCAGGGGCGGGGCCAGGCCCCGCCTCGGCCTCAGCGGTGGATGTCGTGAGCGACGAAGGGACGGTCCGGCGATGGCATCGCCAGCCAGTCCGGATGGCGCAGCGTGCGGCACATGTCCTGATAGCCGCTGGCCCAGTGCATGCGCATGGTCTGAGCGCCGAATTGATAGTCCTTGTGGTGGTTTTCGTACTCCTTGTCCTGGTAGATCAGGTGTATCACCTTCAATAGCCGGCCGCAGGCCAGTTCCCGCGCGCGCAGATAGGCCGGGTGCTCGCGCTGCGCCTCCGGGATCAACTCCATCAATTGCCGCAGCAGGCCGCGGTAGTTCTGCTCCCGTTTCATCATGTCGGTGATCTGGCGGGTGCGGCTGGAGTACTGGATATCCTTCTGCCGCATCGTGATCGCCTTCATGTCCGTGGGCGGCTCGCCCTTGGCGCTCCATAGATCAACCTGGAAGATCAGCGAGTTCTTGCGCGGCTCGGTGGCCAGCACCTGCTGCAAGGGGGTGTTGGACACCAGGCCGCCGTCCCAGTAGTACTCGCCGTCTATCTCCACCGCCGGGAAGCCGGGCGGCAGCGCGCCGGAAGCCATGAAATGCTCGGGCCGCAGCCGTTGATGGGTATTGTCGAAATAGACGAAGTTGCCGTTGTGCAGATTGACCGCGCCCACCGACACCCGCATCTGATTGCTGTCGTTGATGCGGTCGAAATCCGCGAACCGCTCCAGCGTGCTCTTCAAGGGCGCGGTGTCGTAGACGCTGCAATTGGTCGGCAAGCGCACGGATGCGGGCCACCAGGGCCGCGGCTGGTAGAAGCCGTTCTGGCCCTCGGTCATTGCCCGCCACGCCTCCCAGTCCGACGCCAGCTCGTTCAGCTCCGTTGGCCAGGAACGGTTGTCCAGATGGCTGAACGGGCTGGGCGGCAGCATCGGCGGACGGCAGATGGTTTCCCAGAACGCGCGCAACTGCTCCACCCGCCGTTCCGGCGGATTGCCGGCGATGATGGCGGCGTTGAGCGCGCCTATGGAAATGCCGGCCACCCAGTTGGGGTGCAGATCGGCCTCGGCCAGGCCCTGGTAGACGCCGGGCTGGTAGGAGCCCAGCGCGCCGCCGCCCTGCAGCACCAGCGCCAGCACCTGGTAGCGATGATCGGGCGGCAGGCTGCGGCTCTGGTACAGGCCGTCGGCGTGCGGGCAGGCCGGGTTGTGCCGCGTCGTCATTGCATATACCAGCCGTGGCTGACGATGACGGATTGGCCGGTCAGCGCCGCGCTGGGGAAGGCGGCCAGGAACAGCGCGGTCTGGGCCACGTCTTCCACCGTGGTGAACACGCCGTCCACGGTATTGCCCAGCATCACATGCTTGACCACGTCCTCCTCGCTGATGCCCAATTCCTTGGCCTGCTCCGGAATCTGCTTTTCCACCAGCGGCGTGCGCACGAAGCCGGGGCAGATCACATGGGCGCGCACATTGTATTCCGCGCCTTCCTTGGCCAGCACCCGGCACAGGCCCAGCAGCGCGTGCTTGGCGGTGACATAGGCGGACTTGAGCTTGGATGCTTCATGGGAATGCACCGATCCCATATAGATCACCGTGCCGCCGCGCTTGTCCTTGTACATATGCGGCAGCGCCGCCTTGGTGGTGAGAAAGGCGCCGTCGACGTGGATGGCCTGCATTTTCTTCCAGTCGGAGAACTTGTAATCCACCAGCGGGTTGACGATCTGGATGCCGGCATTGGAAATCAGGATGTCCAGCGCGCCCAGCGCATCCACCGCCGCCTGGGTGCCGGCGTTGACGGATTCCTCATTGGTCACGTCCATCGCCACGCCCACCGCCTTGCCGCCGGCGGCCTGGATTTCCGCCGCCGTCGCCTGCGCCGCCGCCAGGTTGATGTCGGCGATGGCCACCGCCGCGCCGGCCCGGGCGTAGGTTTCCGCGATGGCCTTGCCTATGCCGCTGGCCGCGCCGGTGATCAAGGCCACTTTGCCGTTCAATTGCATGCTGCTCTCCTTCGTTGTCGAGTGGGGACGTGCCGCCGAGCGGCGTAGAGCCGGTTTACGATCCCGCGAGCCGCGCCGCGTATCGTAAACCGCTTCAATTCAGGTAATCGAATTCCACCTCGCCCAGGCCCAGGGTCAGGTCGGCGATGATGTGGCGCGCTTCCACCACTTCCAGCACCGGCAGCTCCGCCACCGGGGCCAGCGCGTGCGGAAACAGCGCCAGCGCGGCCGGGCCGCTCCAGACGCCGTGCACGGTCACGTCCTTCAGGTAGAAACGCACCAGTTCGCAGATGCGGGCGCTGCCGTCCACGTGCGGGATGATCTTTAGCAGGAAGTTGGGGGTGTTGATCATGGAGCGCTGCTGCGCGCTGGCATCCAGGACCTGGTGCTTATAGCCCATGGTGGCGGTGGCCACCCGCACCGGGCCGTAGTCCAGCTCGCCCACCAGGGTATCGGTATGCACTTGCAGGCGCGGGCAGGCCAGTTTCTTGGGAAAGCCCCACAGCTCGCGGCCGCCGGCGATGGGCGGATGGTCGTTCAGATACATCGCATGGGTGTAGTTGCCGGCCACGCCGCCCAGCAGCACCGGAATCACCTGGCCGCTTTCGGTGTAGTCGCCAAAGCCGGTGGAATCCGGCATGCGGATGAATTCGAAGTTCACCAGGTCCGAGGCCGGTTGCAATGGCTCCGGCACTACCTCGCGCAGCTTGGCCGGGTCGGTGCGGTAAGTGATGATGAAGAATTCGCGGTTGGTGAAGCGGTAGGGACCGCGGGGGAAGGCGGGGTTGGTCAGCGGCATGGCGAAGGCCTGCTCGCGGATGGCGTCGATGTTCATACGTGCTTACGCTCCCTGGATGGCAATGGGTCGCGCCCGGGATGGGCGCGACCGTGCTGCTGAAGGAGCCCGCCGTCAGCAGGGGCGGGCATGAGTGCATCTGGCTTTGATGGTACAGGGAAAGAGTTCGTTACCGGTGGCTTGGTTCCGTGTCAACTGTCACTTGGAGTGGAACGGCGGCGCGGGCCGCGACGTCGCGGCGGTTTGGCGGCCGGGCGGCGTGCGTTGAGCATGGCCGCCAGCACGAAGCCATCGACAAGATCGCTGGCGAGCAGCATCGCCTGTTCCAGGCAGTCGAAGAACCCCACCCAAAAGCCCTTGGCGGCGCTGGCGTCGGCGTAGTCGATGTCGGACGCGATCAGCCCTAGCAGGCCGTTGCCGGCGTGTTGCGGACAGTCGTGCAGCAGGCGCAGCAGATGGGCGGCGTATTCGCGGCCCATTTCGCAGGCTTCGCCGTAATCCTGGATCGGCGGCACTTGCCAGCAGTGGATGCGCGCGCGCTGCGGCAGCCGGCGGACAAAGGGCAATACGGTGAGCGAGGGCAGGGCGGAGTATCGGGAGGACAGAGATTGGGACATAACGGCTCCTTGCTGAAGCTGATTATGGCCACCTCCGCGCTTGCGAAGACGCGGGAGTGGGCGAGAGGTTCGCAACACGTAGCAAGCCGTGCCCCGCACCTCGCGGTAGCGGGACTCTCGCCCATTGGGAAACGCTGGGCGTGACGAGTCCGCGCTTCTCAGGATGCGCGGGGGACTGCTTGCTATTTGGTGTTGCGAGCACCAGCCCGGGACTGTAATGGCGGGGCTGGCGGGTGTCAAGGCGCGGCCGGCAAAGCGGCGGCGCGCCGTGCTATGCTGTCACGGTTGCGGCGGATGAGCCGCGGCCCGCCACCGTGCCGGCGGAGTCGGCACTTGTGTTTTGGATATACCGTATGAGCAAAAGCATCATTTCCGACATGGATGGAGTGATCTATCGGGGCAAGCAACTGATTCCGGGCGCGCGCGATTTCGTCAACCGCCTGACGCAGGAGGGCACGCCCTTCCTGTTCCTGACCAATAACGCGGAGCAGACGCCGCTGGATTTGCGCTTGAAGCTGGAGAGCCTGGGCATCAGCGGCGTGACGGAAGACAACTTCATCACCAGCGCGATGGCGACGGCGATGTTTTTGCGCAGCCAGACGCGCAAGGCGATGCCCACCGCCTATGTGGTGGGCGGCGCCGGCCTGATCAACGAGTTGTACAACGTCGGTTTTTCCATTTCCGAATCCCACCCCGATTACGTGGTGGTGGCCAAGTCGCAAACCTTCAGCTTTGAGCAGATCAAGAAGGCGGTGCGCTTCATCGACCAGGGCGCCAAGTTCATCGGCACCAATCCGGACATGATAGATCCGATCGAGGGCGGCGGTTACGAGCCGGCCGCCGGCACGCTGCTGGCCGCCATCGAGGCCGCCACCGGCAAGAAGCCCTATATCGTGGGCAAGCCTAACTCGCTGATGATGATGCTGGCCACCCGCAAGCTGGGCGTGCATCCGGAGGAGGCGGTGATGATAGGCGACCGCATGGACACCGACATCGTCGGCGGCATCGAGGCCGGCATGGGCACCGCGCTGGTGTTGTCCGGGGTGTCGTCGCGCGAGTCCATGGAGCAGTTTCCCTATCAGCCGGATTATGTGTTCGAGAGCGTGGCGGAGATCGATCCGCAAGCCTTGTAGGACCTTGCCGGCCAAGCCGCTTGCAAATGAAGACAGGGCCGTCCCAGTGGGGCGGCCCTGTTCGTTTCCGGCCGTCACGGCGTCTGGCGCCAGCCTTCCCTTTTCTCCACCATGAAGTCCATGAAGGCGCGGACCTTGGCCGGCATCTGCTCGCGCGAGGGCAGATAGAGATAGAAGCCGGCGAAGGGCTTGCACCATGGGCGCAGCACGCGTTGCAGCGCGCCGCTTTGCAGCTGCGCGCGCACGGCGATTTCGATGTGCTGCATCAGGCCTATGCCCTGCAGCGCGGCGCGCATCATGCTGTCGTCGTCATTGGTGGTGTAATTGCCGATGGGCTCGACGACGAAGTCGCCGCCCTCGGTGTCCGGCGGCGAGAATTCCCATTGATAGATGGCGCCGCTGCTGGTGTGGCGGTAGCGCAGACAGTTGTGGCGCGTCAGTTCCGCCGGGCTCTGCGGCAGGTCGTGGCGCGCGAAGTAGTCCGGCGTGGCCACCACCGCCATTTCCAGCGGCGGGGTGATGGGCACCGCGGTCATGTGCTCGGCCAGACTTTGGCCCAGGCGGATGCCGGCGTCGCAGCCCTCGGCGATGATGTTGGCGAAGCCGTCGTTCATCACCAGTTCCAGTTGCAGCTTGGGGTGGCGCGCCAGCAGTTCCGGCAGGTGCGGTTCCACCAGCACCTTGGCGGCAAAGCGCGAGGTGTTGACCCGCAGCAGCCCGCTGGGCTCGGCCTTGGCTTCGCCCACGGTGCGCACCGCGCCGTTTATCGATTGCAGCGCGTCTTGCAGCACGGCGAACAGGCGCTGGCCTTCCTCGGTCAGCGACATGTCGCGGGTGGTGCGATAGAGCAGCTTCACGTTCAGCCGCCGTTCCAGGTTTTTCAGGTTTTGCGACAGCGCGGCGCGGGAAACGCCCATTTCCGCGGCGGCGCGGGTGAAGCTGCGATGCTCGGCCACGCGGCAGAACCAGGCTAGCGAAGGCAGCAGCGAAGGGTCCATGCTCTGGCCTTGAATTGTAAACTTGAGCTTAGCACTGTAGTCCGTTTTGTGTTCTTGTTCAATGCTAATCAACTGCCTACCATGCACTGACAAAGCGTAGCCGTCTTTGCCGCTGCCGTGCTTCCAAGCGACGCTGAGCTGAGCCGCGGCCCGCATTTTTCATTTTCAGGTTTTTTCATAGCGAGCATTGGACATGAGCATAAGCATCAAGGCGGTGACTTACCGCAACCTGGGCTGGGATTCCGCCGCCGATCTGTATCTGCCGCCCGGTTTCGATCCGGCGCGGCGTTATCCGGCGCTGGTCAGCACTCATCCCATCGGCAGTTGCAAGGAGCAGACATCGGGCAAGGTCTATGCCCGCGGACTGGCGGCCGAGGGCTTCGTGGTGCTGGCTTTCGACGCCAGCTTCCAGGGCGCCAGCGGCGGCGAGCCGCGTTTCATCGAGGACCCGGCGCTGCGGGTGTCCGATATCCGCTTCGCCATCGATTACCTGCAGTCGCTGCCCTATGTGGACGCCGGCCGCATCGGCGCGATCGGCATCTGCGGCGGCGGCGGTTATGCGGTGCACGCGGCGATGACGGATTACCGCATCAAGGCGCTGGCTGCCATCACCGGGGTGAATTTCGGCCGGCTGATGCGGGAGGGCTTCAGCCAGTTCGATCCGGTCGGCGCGCTGGAGGCGATGGCCGGCCAACGCGCGGCGGAAGCGCAGGGCGCGGCGCGCCATCTGATCTCCTATCTGCCCGCCTCGGTGGCGGAGGCCCGCCAGGCCGGCATCACCGACATCGATGTGCTGGAGGCCACCGACTATTACAAGACGCCGCGCGGCCAGCAGCCCAACGGCGCCGGCAGCGGCCTGCTGTCCTTCAATGGCGCGGCGATGGCCTGGGATGCCTTCCAGCATGCCGAGCGGCTGTTGACGCAGCCGCTGATGGTGGTGATGGGCGACAAGCCGGGCGGCTTCGGCGCGTATCGCGACGGCTGGGACATCTATGGCCGCGCGGCGTCGCCGGTCAAGCAGATGGTGTTGGTCGAGGGCTGCTCGCACTACGATCTGTACGATCAGCCGGAACCGGTGGCGCAGGCCTTGGCGCGGCTGGTGCCGTTCTTCCATGAACATCTGCCCGAGCGGCAGGCCTGAATCCGGCATGGCTTCCCGGCGCCGGCCGGGCGGCCAGGCCCGTTTCATGCGGCGGCAATGCCGCTCGACGCGGCCACGCCCATGGCGCCGGTCGGCGCCGGGCGCGGCTAAGAGCCTGTTTACGATCTGCTGCGCTTCGGCGATACGACGTTGGAAATGACCTCAGAATGCTCATGTACCGTATGTACATTCCGCTTCTTCGGTCATTTCCGCCTTGCCTCGCTCTTGCTCGCGAGATCGTAAACAGGCTCTAAGAGCCTGTTCAAGGCCTGCTGCGCGTCGGCGCGATGTTGAACAGGTTTAAGACCGTTCGGCCTGTTCCCGTGCCGCCGCTTCCCGCAGCTTGTCCTTCTTGCTCTTGCGTTTGCCCTTGATGCCGCCATTGCCGTCGTTGGCCGGCACGGCCGTTTCCGGCGCGGCGGCCTTGGGCTCGAAACCGGCGATGCGCTCGCGCGGTAGCCGCAAGCGCTGGCGTTTTTCTATCAATTGGAAATGCGCGGCGCAATCGGCGCTGACGAAGCTGATGGCCTCGCCGCTGGCGCCGGCGCGGCCGGTGCGGCCGATGCGGTGGGTGTAATCCACCGGCGAGCGCGGCAGGTCGTAGTTGACCACGGCCGGCAGGCGGGCGATGTCGATGCCGCGCGCGGCCACGTCGGTGGCCACCAGGACTTGCAGGCGGCCGGACTTGAGATCGGCCAGTACCTGGCCGCGCTGTCCCTGGCTGCAATCCCCATGCAGCGCGGCGGCGCGGATGCCGGCGGCCTGCAGTTTGCCGGCCACCCGGTCGGCGCTATGTCGGCTGGCCACGAAGACCAGCACGCGCTCCCAGCCATGGGTGTGCAGCAGATGGCGCAGCAGCAGGGTGCGTTGCGCCGCGTCCACCTCGATCACGCGCTGGCGGATGTCCGGCGCGGCGGCGTCGCTTGGCGTGATGTCGATGCGCTGCGGCTGATTCAGCAGTTGTTCCGCCAGCGCGCGCACCGCGGGCGGGAAGGTGGCGGAGAACAGCAGGTTCTGGCGGTAGGGCGGCAACAAGGCCAGCACGCGGCTCAGTTCGTCGGCGAAGCCGAGGTCGAGCAGGCGGTCGGCTTCGTCCAGCACCAGGGTTTTGACGGCGGAAAGCCGCAGCGCATTGTGCGCCAGCAGGTCCAGCAGCCGGCCGGGCGTGGCCGCGACGATGTCGGCGCCGCCGCGCAGGGCCATCATTTGCGGATTGATGGAGACGCCGCCGAAAACCACGGCGATCTTGGGCCGGCGCGGCAGGTCCTGAGCCAGTTGGCGCAGGGTGTCGCCCACTTGCGCCGCCAGTTCCCGCGTGGGAAGCAGGATCAGCGTGTGCGTCTGGCGCGGCGCGGCCTGGCTGCCCGTCAGCCATTGCTGCAGCAGCGGCAGGCAGTAAGCCGCGGTTTTGCCGGAGCCGGTTTGCGCGGTGGCAAGCACATCGTGGCCTTGCAGGATGGCGGGGACGGCGGCGAGCTGGACGGCGGTGGGGGCCAGATAGCCTTGAGCGCTGGCGGCCTGGGCCAGCGCGGGCGACAGGCCCAGTGAGGTGAAGGACATGGGGAGGCTTGACGGCTAGGGTGCTTGAAGCGGCAGGAGTATCGGCGCTGTCCGCCGCCCGGTCAAGCGGGGCGTGGCGGCGGCGCAACGCGTGTTGCGCAGCGGGAAGTTCCGTTTGCGGGTACTATCTGGGCTCGCTATCAAGTTAAAGTCATACGCACATGCAAACAGAAGTCAAAGAGAAACCCCGCTATGCCCTGGTGGCCTCGGTGCAATTGCCCGATGTCAGCGATATCGAGTTCGAGGCCTCGCTCACCGAATTGAGCGAGCTGGCCAAGACCCTGGGCTTCCAAGTGGTGGGGACCTTTGTGCAAAAGCGTAACAGCTTCGACCGCACCGCCTATATGGGCGTGGGCAAGCTGGAGGAAATCAGCATGTTCGTCAATCGCGGCCTGCGCAATGACGAACTGGATGACGCGCCGCCGGTTCTGGACGCCGGCACGGTGGAGATCGACGCCCTGCTGGTGGACCACGAAATCTCGCCGTCGCAAGCACGCAATCTGGAGCTGGCGGTCGGCTGCGAGGTGATGGACCGCACCATGGTCATCCTGGAGATCTTCCACCGCAACGCGCGCTCGCGCGCGGCGCGGGCCCAGGTGGAAATCGCGCGTTTGGGTTATATGGCGCCGCGCTTGCGCGAGGCGGCCAAGCTGGCCGGCCCGCAAGGCCGGCAGCGCAGCGGCATGGGCGGACGCGGCGCCGGCGAATCGCATACCGAGCTGGACCGGCGCAAGGTGCGCGACCGCATCGCCGAGCTGCAGCGCGAAATCGTCGCGATGGAGTTGGAGCGCAAGACTCAGCGCGCGCGCCGGCTTGAGCGCCAGGGGCAGGGCCTGGGCGGGGTGTCGCTGGTGGGCTACACCAATGCCGGCAAGTCCACGCTGATGCGCGCCTTGACCGGCAGCGAGGTGCTGGTGGCGAATAAATTGTTCGCCACCCTGGACACCACGGTGCGCGCCATCTACCCGGAAAGCGTGCCGCGGGTGCTGGTCAGCGATACCGTCGGTTTCATCAAGAACCTGCCTCACGGTCTGGTGGCTTCGTTCAAGTCCACGCTGGAAGAGGCGCTGGACGCGGCCTTGCTGCTGCACGTGATCGACGCCAGCGATCCGGGCTTCCAGCGCCAACTGGAAGTGACCGATGAGGTGCTGCAGGAAATCGGCGCCGACGACGTGCCGCGCATCCGGGTATTCAACAAGATAGACCATGTCGGCGACGCGGCCGCGCAGGCGGCTTGGACCGCCGAGTTGCGGCAGCGCTATCCGGACTGCGTGGTGATGAGCGCGCGCCGTCCCGAGGAAGTGGCCGAGCTGCGCGCGCAGATCGTTGCCTTTTTCCAGCGCGATCTGGAGGAGGGCGAGCTGCTGCTGCCGTGGTCGGCGCAGCAACTGCGCGGCGAGATCTACAGCCATTGCCAGGTGCTGGAAGAACGCGCGGAAGAAGAGGGCAGCTGGTTCCGCGTGCGCGGCGAGCCGGAGAAGCTGCGCAGCTTGCGCGAGCAGTTGAACCCCGGCTCTCAGGGCCGGGAAAAGGAATACTGGGAAGTCTGAACCAGGGCGCACCGGGCCTGGGCTCTGAGAACCGGTTTACGATCTGCTGCGCGTCGGCGGGATGGATAGAGATGGGCGTTGAAACCAAGCTCAAAATGCTCATGTACCAGGTGTACATTCCGCTCTTCGCTCGTTTGCGCCTTGTCTCGCTCTAGCTCGCGAGATCGTAAACAGGTCCCGAGCCCGGGCCTTTTTCATTTCAAGCGAGCGAGAGGCGGATGTGAGGATTGTCGAAGTCGAACTGCCGTTCCGGCAAAACCCGCAATGCCATGTCGTGACCCTGCATCAGCGGGATCAGGCCATGGCGGTGTTCGATTGTTGGGATGACGATGCCGACATCGCGCCGGGCGTGTTGGGCTGCGTGCGTTTCTACGGGGTGCTCGCGGTCAAGGTTGAGCGCCACAGCACGCCGCTGATCCCGGACGAGCTGGAATTCGGCTCGTCCCTCTACCAAGTGCTGGAGTCGGATTGGCTGCGCGCGCACTTGCAAGCGGTGCGGGCGTGGACGCATGAAGGCCAGGATGCCGGCCGTTATCGCCATTATCTGGTGAACAGCCACGACCACCAGCTGGCGGTGCTGTGCACCGGCTACGACGCGCAACTGCGCCAGGCGCGGCTGGCCGACATCATCGGCGATTTCGAGCTTGGCTGAACGCGCCGGCTTCCGGCCGCAATCCTCTTGAGGCTGCAATGGATTTATTGAATCGGATCGCCCGCAACACATTCTTGTTGGACTTGTTTCCTTCCGGCCTGGAACAGCCCTTGTTCTTGGGGCAAATCAGCCTGGACGTGGGCGGGCGGTTGAGTTTCAAGTTGCACACCCGGCAGCGGCCGGCGATGGAGGTCCGGAAATGGGGCCAGTGGGAGCGGGACTACAATACCATCGTGATCAAGCTGTTCGCCCACGCCGGCGCCGACATCCGGATCTCCAACTGGCGCGAGGCGCGTTATTGCGCGCTGCAACTGGAGGTGGACGGAGAAACATTGCGCCTGAAGCAGGCCAGCGGCGCTTTCTCGCTGGAGCTTGCCTTGTCCCATCTGCTGTTCCAGGAGTGCTCGGTCTATATGGACGGCGCGGATGAGGAGGTCGCCGATGTCTGAGGCCCTGGTGTTTTATGCTGAGATCCCCTTGTCCAACCAGGGATTCAACAAGTGGCTGGCCCGGCCGATGGCTATCGATGGCCAGGCGGGCTGCAGCGTGCTCGACGCCTTGGCCGATTACCTGGCGCAGTGCTGCGACCCCGTCGCCGGGAATGCGCTGTTGTGCCGCTACCAGCGCGCAGACAAGACCCTGCAGTTCGCCGCCTGTCTGCGGGATGGCTCCAGCCGGCAGAGCCGCGATGACGCGAGCTTCCTGAAGCGATTGTGGCAGGAGCTTGTCTCTTGCCGCGGCAAGGCGGGCAAGCCTGGTGCGGTTGCGGACGCCATCGTGGACTGGTCCGAAGCGGGGCCGGGCGATGCCGGCGATCCGGCCTGGTTCCGCGAGTGGTTGCAGGCCATGCCGCTGCTGGGCGCGCCGGACAGCCAGGGCCGCTGGCTGGACCGCGAGATACTGCGCGCGCTGGCCGCCATCGACGCCGTCGCCAACGCCAGCCCTGAGCACCCGGCCAGGATAGGCTGCTTGTATACCGATGGCGTTCAGGTCTACGCCGATGTGGCCGGGAAAACCATCATGGTGGACGATGCGGAGGCAGCTGGTGGTCAAAGAATGGAATTCAGCCCGGCGCTCAGCTATGTGCTGGAAGGAGCCCAGCCCCGCTCCATGCGGGCGCTGAGCGACAGCTACTACACCGACGGCAATATCCTGTGGCACTGCAATATCTTCGCCGGTAACGCGCCGCAGGCGCTGGCGTATTGCGAGGGCCAAGCTCCCAGGCTTTATAAATTCGTAGATTCCTCGGTGGATGCGCTGATCGTGTTGGGCGACATGGCCTGGAGCGCGGCGATGGACGACAGCAAGCCGCCGCACGAGAGGTACTATGTCAAGTCCGTGGCCATCGATGGTCAGTCGTTTGCCCGGGTGGCCGGCGGCAACGACTTCCAGGACCGCTTCAGGCGCTATCGCTTCGACGAGCGCCGCGGCTTGCTGCCCTTGAACCCGCTTGAGGCGTGAGCGGCCAAGCGGGTCCTTGTCACGCGACAAGCGTTCCGCCAGTGAAGCCCGCATCTGCGTATAATCCCCGGCATGTTCTGGGCCGCGGGCGCGGCGCACGCATGATATTCCGCCGGGCCGCGAATAGTCGCGGACCGTGATTTCCTGTTTTCTATAATTTCGTAATACCGCAATTCCCAATGATCATTCTGAAAAACGTGGTGCTGCGTCGCGGCACCAAAGTCTTGCTGGACGGCGCGACAGTCAATATCAATCCCGGTGAAAAAGTGGGCCTGGTAGGACGCAACGGCGCGGGCAAGTCCTCGCTGTTCGCGGTATTGAACGGCAATCTGCATGAAGACGGCGGCGATTTCTCCATCCCCAGCCAATGGCGGATGGCGCAAGTGGCGCAGGACATGCCCGAGACTTCGCAGACCGCCACCGAGTTCGTGGTGGAGGGCGATACCGTCCTGCTGGCGGCGCGGCGCGAAGTGGCCGAAGCCGAGGCGGGCGAGGACTATATGCGCATGGCGCATGCCTATACCGCGTTGAACGACGCCGGCGAGCATGATGCGCCGGCGCGGGCGCAGGCGCTGATCCTGGGCCTGGGCTTCAGCGTGGCCGAGCTGCAACGGCCGGTGAACAGCTTCTCCGGCGGCTGGCGCATGCGTCTGCAACTGGCGCGCGCGCTGATGTGCCCGTCCGACCTGTTGCTGCTGGACGAGCCGACCAACCACCTGGACCTGGACGCGCTGGTGTGGCTGGAGGCCTGGCTCAAGCAGTACGCCGGCACCATGGTGGCGATCAGCCATGACCGTGAATTCCTGGACGCGGTGACCGATGTCACCCTGCACATCGATCACGGCAAGCTGGTGCGCTACGGCGGCAATTACAGCAAATTCGAGGACATGCGCGCGGAACAGCTGATTCTGCAGCAGGCGGTGCTGGCCAAGCAGCAGGAGAAGATGGCGCACCTGCAAAAGTTCATCGACCGCTTCAAGGCCAAGGCCAGCAAGGCCAAGCAGGCGCAAAGCCGCGTCAAGGCGCTGGAACGGATGGAGAAGATCGCGCCGGTGCTGACCGAAGCCGACTTCCAGTTCGGCTTCAAGGAGCCGAGCAGCCTGCCCAACCCGATGCTGACCATGTCGCAGGCTTCCTTCGGCTATCCGGCGGCGGAGGGAGCGGCGGAAGGCGCGCCGCCCACCGTGATCGTCAAGGGCGTGAACCGCTCGGTGCTGGCCGGGCAGCGCATCGGCATCCTGGGCGCCAACGGCCAGGGCAAGTCCACGCTGGTGAAAACGGTGGCCGAGGCGCTGGCGGCCACCGGCGGCGAGATCATCCGCGGCAAGGGTTTGAACATCGGTTACTTCTCGCAGCAGGAGCTGGACGTGCTGCGGCCGGAAGACGATCCGCTGCAGCATATGCTGCGCCTGGCGCGCGAAACGCCGGCGCAGCTGCGTCCGCCGGCCAACGATTGCCGCGAGCAGGGCCTGCGCAACTTCCTGGGCACCTTCAATTTCAGCGGCGACATGGTCAAGCAGGCGGTGGGCAGCATGAGCGGCGGCGAGAAGGCGCGGCTGGTGTTGTGCATGATAGTCTGGCTGCGCCCCAATCTATTGCTGCTGGACGAACCGACCAACCACCTGGACCTGGCCACGCGCGAGGCGCTGAGCGTGGCGCTGAACGAGTTCGAGGGTTCGGTGATGCTGGTCAGCCACGATCGCGCGCAGCTGCGCGCGGTCTGCGACGAGTTTTGGCTGGTGTCGCGCGGCGGCGTCAGCGACTTTGACGGCGATCTGGACGACTACCAGGTGTATTTGCTGGAAGAAGCCAAGCGCCGGCGCGAAGAGGCGGCCGGCAAGCGCTAAGAACCTGTTTACGATCTCGCGAGCCAAGGCGAGACAAGGCGGAAACGAGCGAAAAAGCGGAATGTACTCGTGGTACATGAGCATTTTGAGCTTGGTTTCAACGCCGTATCGCCGAAGCGCAGCAGACTTTGAACAGGTTCTAAGACTCGCAAACAGAACCAACTTCTGCGTAAGGCCGGCGTTGTTGCATCACTGGCGCCATGGCGAATGCGCGTGGCAGCGATCTCACAGATTTGCTGCCGCTCCGCTACGTTTTTCGGGAGGAGGTCAGGGGCTCACCGCGCTCCGTCCGCGCCAGCTCAATGATGGCCCGGATCGCGGCCCTGGCCTGCGGGCTGTTGTGCCAGCAACTGGAGCCCATCATGTCCGCGATCTGGCGTGTCAGCAGCGCCGGGTCCTGATCCGCCAGTTGCGGCAATGAAGTAAAGCCTATTTGTTCCAATCTGGAAACGACGGTGGCGCCGACGCCTTTCAACGCCACCATCTTGTCTTTTTCTGCGGTGCTGAAACCCATTTTTCCTCCTGTCTTGCTGATGAGCAGGGCAACAGCATACACCTCCCGCGCCGGGGTCCTGCCATGGGGCGGTCGCGCGCCTTGCTGTTGTCGCCTGTGAAATAGGGCAGGCTGAGCGCGATGCCGCCGCAAACACCAATGGCATCGCATGGGTTAGCATTTAAGGATGTCCGCATTGGGGTGCGGGTGTTAGGAATGAGGTCGGGCAAAAGCGTCGGCGAGCGCGGCGGACCTCAATCTGGGGAGTGATGCACAATGATGAAGACGAAACATTGCCGTCATTGCGGCCATGTGAGCGGCGCCGCACCGCGCAGCCGGCAAGCGCCGCCAGGCGTGTGCCCGGAATGCCGGACGCCTTATCAGGAAATGTATCCGCGGCCACTGCCGAGGCGCGAGCCGGCGCAGCCCTCGCCACTGTCCTGGGTCCATGTCGGCGTGCTGTTTGCCGCCATGCTGGCGGGAGGCATTTGGCTGACGTGTTCGGTGTGGCCCAGTCAGCATCAGGCCGCGGCCAAGAACGAGGAGGAGTTGAAGGCCATTGCCGGCGTGGTTCTGCCGGATGCGATCCAGCCTGCAGGCGAGTTGTGCGGAGCCCAGGCTTTCGCCGGCGGCGCTTTCTGCCGCTGGGCACCGGAACTGGCAAAAGTGGGTCGTCGGGCGGCGCTGGCCCGCGATTGCATGGAAGTGACTTCCGTGCGCTTGCATCCGGGCAGCAAGACCCCGGAGCGGCCCGATTTCGCGGTCAGCTGCCGCAACGCCGCCGGCGAGCTGATGCAGATGGGCTTCAATGAAGACGATCTGAACTAGTCGAGGCAGCTGGTTTCTCTATTCGCAAACGCTATCGGTCAAACGGCTGGCTGCTGGCTCAACTCAGCAGCCAGCCCAGCAACAAGCCACCGAACAACAGCCATTTCAGCGCGTAATAGCCAAGGCGGCTCTGCGCCTTGATGCGCTTGCCGAACAAGCGCACCGCCTGCACATAGCGGAACAGGCGGTTGAGCGCGCCGGTGCGGTCGCCTTCCTGATTGGGGGAACTGGCTGCGCCCAGCAGCGGGCGGCTGATCTGGCGGTTGCACCAGGCGGCGAGCCGGAAGCGCATCGGTCGCTCGATATCGCAGAACAGGATGATGCGCTGATGCTTGGTGGCGTTCTCCGCATAGTGCAGATAGGTTTCGTCGAACAACACCGCCTCGCCGTCGCGCCAGCTGTAGCGTTCGCCGTCCACCTCGATGTAACAGGCCTCGCTCTGCGGCGTGGACAAACCCAGGTGGAAACGCACCGAGCCGGCGAAGGGATCGCGGTGGCGCACCAGTCGGCCGCCCGGCGGCAGGCTGGCGAACATCGCCGCCTTGATCGAGGGAATGCCTTGCAGCAGCGCGGTGGTCTCGGGGCACAGCTTGGCCGCGGATGGGTGCGGCTGGTCGTACCACTTGAGGTAGAAGCGTTTCCAGCCGGATTTGAAGAAGGAATTGAAGCCCAGGTCGTCATAACGGTCGGACGCCTTGATCGCGCCGTCGTTGGACAGGGCCAGCGCCTCGGTGCGGATGCGCTGCCAGTTATCGTTCAGCGTTTGCAGTTCGGGAAAACTTTGCAGTGGTAGGTAGGGGCGGGCTGGCAGGGTGGAGAACAGGTAGCAGAAGCAGTTGATCGGCGCCATGAAGGTGGAGTGATCGGTCAGTTGTCGCCAGAAACCCAGGCGCTGGCGGCCGCGAAAGTGGATGTAGACAGTGCAGAGCGCAAAGATCAGCACAATGGAGATTTTGAAATAGGGCATGCCGGAACAATCTCGATGTTTCACGAAGATGGCTTCAATTTCATGCAATTCGGCGGTTGGGGGCGACTGGCCATTGGTCTAGTCGACAGCGCCGGCGGTGTAAAACGGCCTTGGGGACCGTCTGTTGATTTGAGCGCCCGCGTCAGTGGAAGTCAAGTCGGCGCGTGTCGCCTGCTTGAAGGTTTGTGTCATGTTTCTGGCATTGGGCGAGGCCGTACTGTCTGTAGAATGATTTGCCGCCCGCGGGCGGACATGCAACCACCCACCCAAGAGCCGCCCACCATGCAAGCCCAAGCTATCGCCGCCGCCGCGCCGGCGCAAGAAAACCTGGAGCCGATCTGGCTCAACGCCAGACAAGGCCAACTGGCCCGCGCCGTCGTGATGGCGCGCCCGTGCGACTTCGCCTTCAACGAACAGACCGGCGCCGACAATGTATTCCAGCATCGGCTGCAACTGCCTGCCGCCGAGGTCACCGCGCTGGCGCTGGCCGAATTCGACGCGATGGCGCAGCGCCTGCGCAATCATGGCGTCGAAGTGCTGGTGCTGGAGAAAAGCCCGGACGGCTACCCGACGCCGGACGCGGTGTTTCCCAATAACTGGTTCAGCACCAGCGTGGATGGCAGCCTGCACGTTTATCCTATGCATACCTTGAACCGGCGCCGCGAGCGGCGGGTGGAGGAGCTATGCCAACTGCTGCTGAGCCATGGCTACGAGGTGGAGCAAGTCGTGTGGGCCGGCCCGCCGCAGGAAGAAGATCTGATATTGGAGGGCACCGGGGTGATGGTGTTCGATCATCCACGCAAGCGGGTGTACGCGGCGCGCTCGCAGCGTTGCCATCCAAGCGCGCTCTACCGTTACGCGCGCCGACGCGGCCTGGAAGCGGTGCATTTGTTCGATACCGTGGACAGCCGCGGTGTGCCCATCTACCACACCAATGTGATGATGAGCGTGGGCGAAGGCTTCGCGGTGATTTGCTCCGAGAGCCTGCACCGGCCGGAGCAGCGGCGGCAAGTGCTGAGCGCGCTGAGCGAGCATCACGAGGTGATAGACATCAGCCTGGCCCAGGTGGAGCGCAGCTTCTGCGGCAATATCCTGCAATTGCGCGGCGCTGGCGGCCAGCCGCTGATCGCGATGTCGGAACAGGCGTGGAACGGCTTCACGTCGGCGCAGCAAAGAGTGTTGGAGCGGCACGGCCAGCCGGTGGTCAACCCCATTCCCACCATAGAGGCGGTGGGCGGTGGTAGTTGTCGCTGCATGCTGGCCGAGCTGTTCCTGCCGCGCATTCGCTAGCGGTTGTCCCGGCAAGGGCCGGGAACGCGTTCCGTCTCGGGGCGTTCGGGAGAAACTCGTTAGAACCTGTTCAAAGTCTGCTGCGCTTCGGTGATACGGCGTTAAAAACAAGCTAAAAATGCTCATGTACCATGTGTACATTCCGCTTTTTCGCTCGTTTTCGCCTTGTCTCGCTCTTGCTCGCGAGACTTTGAACAGGCTCTTAGGCGGCCTAGACAACTCGAGCCACGGTTCAGACGCGGCCGCGCGGTTCCGGCAGCGCCGCGGCCTTGCAGTAGGAACCGGACGCCCTGAGCGTGTTTAGCGGCTACGCGTCTCTTTCATACCAGTCTTTGCTGGCGTTCACGATGCGAACAACCAGCAGCATGGCGGGGACTTCAACCAATACGCCGACAACAGTGGCCAGCGCCGCTCCGGAATGAAATCCGAACAGGCTGATGGCGGTGGCCACCGATAGTTCAAAGAAGTTGGACGCGCCAATCAACGCGGACGGGCAGGCCACGCTATGCTTTTCTCCGACGAGCCGGTTGAGCCAGTAGGCCAGGGCGGAGTTGAAGAACACTTGGATCAAAATGGGGACCGCCAGCAAGGCAATCACTAGCGGCTGCTGCAATATCGCTTCGCCCTGGAAGGCGAAGAGCAGAACCAAGGTCGCGAGCAGGGCCGCGATCGACCAAGGGCCAATCTTGCGCATGGCGGCCTCGAAAGCCGCCTGCCCCTTGGCTAGCAGCGCCTTGCGCCATGATTGCGCCAAGATGACCGGAATCACGATGTAAAGCACGACCGATACCAGCAGGGTGTTCCATGGCACGGTGATCGCGGAGATGCCGAGCAGGAGGCCGACGAGCGGGGCGAACGCCACAACCATAATGCTATCGTTCAAGGCGACCTGCGACAGCGTGAACAAGGGGTCGCCATTGCTCAGCCGGCTCCACACGAAGACCATGGCGGTGCAGGGTGCGGCGGCTAGCAGGATCAGTCCGGCAATATAACTGTCCAGCTGCTCCGCCGGGAGCATGTGAGCAAATAGGTTGCGAATGAACAGCCAGCCTAGAAACGCCATGGAGAACGGCTTAAGCAGCCAATTCACCACCAGGGTCACGCCAATGCCGCGAACATGATGGCCTACTTCGTGCAGCGCGCCAAAATCGACTTTGACCAGCATGGGAATGATCATCACCCAAATCAGCAAACCGACGGGAAGGTTGACCTGGGCGATTTCCAGCTTGCCGATAGCCTGGAAGACCTGAGGCAGCGTTTGTCCCAGCGCGATTCCCGCGATGATGCAAAGAAAAACCCAGAGGGTCAGGTAGCGTTCAAACCTGCTCATCGACGCCGGGCTGTCCCGGTGAAGGGTGGCGTCACAGGGGGTGGACAAAACGATTCTCCTTTTTCATAAGGTGTGGGCTGGCCGGGAGTTTGCGATTGAGTGGATAGAGCCAGCCGGCTGGCCACGTCCCGATGGCTTGCATGGGCTGCAGCCAGCATGGTCATGGCCGTCATGCTGCTTTGCCTTCAGGGCAGCAAGCCGCCGATACGATCCAGTTCCGCTTTCAGGCGCGTGGGGTCTTGTCGCAGCTCGGCCAGCGGCAAGGCCAGGAAGGCTTCAATCCGGGTGCGCAGAATGCGGTAGGCCGCCATGAAGGCCGCGTCGATTTCCGCGTCTGAGCCGGTGGCGTGGGCGGGGTCTTCCACTCCCCAGTGGCTGCGCAGCGCCTGCCCCAGGTAGGCGGGGCAGGTTTCGCCGGCGGCGCTAGCGCAGACGGTGATGACGATGTCGGGCGTGGCCGGCAGATTGTCCCAGGATTTGCTGCGGCAGCCCTCGGCAGCAATTCCTTCGCGCTTCAAGAGCGCCAGCGAGCGCGGATGCACTTGTCCGGCAGGTTGGCTGCCCGCGCTCATGGCCTTCCAGCCGGCCGGCGCCAGGTGCTTGAAAACGGCTTCGCCCAGGATGGAGCGGCAGGCGTTTCCGGTGCACAGGAAAAGCACGTTCATGGCATCAGTTTTCCGTGTCAGTTTTGGATGATGGGGGCAGGGCGGCTTCTGGGCAGCATGAGTCCGCATGCATGTCGACGCATTGCTCCGGATGGCCGGCGCAGCACTCTTCGGTCAAATAGGCGATCAATTCCAGCATCAAGGTCAAATTGGCGCGATAGCGCTGGTAGCGTCCTTCCTGCTCCACCGAAACCAAGCCTGCATGGCTCATGCCCTTGAGGTGAAAGGACACGTTGTTGGGAGGAAGGTTGAGCGTGCCGGCGATTTGGCCAGCCACCATGCCTTCCAGTCCTTGCCTGACCAGCAAGCGGTAAATGTCGAGCCGGATGCTGGAAGACAGGGATTCGAAGATTTGGGTCGCGGTTTTGTTTTCCATGATTCAACTATACAAGAACTATTGAAATAATGTCTAGATCCATTATCATGGCCTGCGTTCCGCTCACCCTTGTGAGGCCGCAACGCGGGGTTCGCACAGGGGGATTGACTCGTTATCTGCAGGAGGCCGCTATGCTCATCCATTCCCCCGATTTGCCCAATGTCCGGGCTGATCTATTTGAAAGCCCGTCGTATTCGCAGTTGTCTGCGGTGCCCGCATCCAAGCATGCGCCCCGCTTTTTACTGCTGTACGGCTCGTTGCGCGAGCGCTCATACAGCCGTTTCTTGGCTGAGGAGGCGGGCCGTTTGTTGCTTGCGATGGGGGCGGAGGTCAGGATGTTCGATCCCAAGGGCCTGCCATTGCCGGATGATGCTCCGGATAGCCACCCCAAGGTGCAGGAGCTGCGCGAACTTGTTTTGTGGGCCGAGGGCATGGTGTGGTGTACCCCGGAACGGCATGGGGTAATGACCGGCGTCATGAAGACGCAAATCGACTGGATTCCGCTGTCCGCTGGGGCCGTTCGTCCCACTCAGGGCAAGACCTTGGCGGTGCTGGAGGTGTCCGGCGGTTCTCAGTCGTTCAATGCGGTCAACCAACTGCGCATCTTGGGGCGCTGGATGAGGATGCTGACCATTCCAAATCAGTCCTCGGTGCCCAAGGCTTTCCTCGAGTTCGACGAGGGCGGCAGGATGAAGCCATCCGCCTACTATGACCGGGTAGTGGATGTGATGGAGGAGTTGATGAAGTTCACGCTGCTTACCCGCGATGTGTCCCCCTATCTGACGGACCGTTACAGCCAGCGCAAGGAAAGCGCGGAAGCCTTATCTTTGCGGGTGAGCCAGCACAGTATTTAGCCGTCGGACAGGGCGCCGCAAGGGCGGCGCCCTGAAGCGGCCTTACTTCACACTGACGCCGCTGAACTGGTAATCACCGAAGGGGCTGATCTTGAAGCCGTTCACTTCCTTGCGCATCGGCTGATTGATGATGGAGTGGGCGATGGTGGTCCACGGCAGGTCGCGCTTGAACAGGGTTTGCGCCTGGGAGTACAGCTTGGCGCGCTCGGCCTGATCGTTCAGGGTGCGGGCCTTGATGATCAGCGCGTCGAACTCCTTATTGCAGTAGCGCGAGTAGTTGGAGCCGTTCACCGCCTCGCAGCTGAGCAGCACGCCCAGGAAGTTGTCCGGGCTGGCGTAGTCGCCGGTCCAGCCCATCAGGCCGGCGTCGTGTTCGCCGCGCTTCATCCGCTTCAGGTATTCACCCCATTCATAGGTCACGATCTTGGCCTTGACGCCTATCTTGGCCCAGTCGGACTGTATCATCTCCGCCATCAGCTTGGCGTTGGGGTTGTACGGCCGCTGCACCGGCATCGCCCACAAGCTCAGCTCGAAGCCGTTGGGATAGCCGGCCTTGGCCAGCAGCGCCTTGGCGGCGGCCACATTGTAGGGCGCGTTCTTCAGGCTCTTGTTGTAGGACCACAGCGAGGATGGGAAGGGGTTGCTGGCGGCTTGGCCCTGGCCCTGGTAGACCGCGTCTATGATGGCCTGGCGGTTGATCGCCATGTCCAGCGCCTGGCGCACCTCGCGCTTCTGGAACTGCGGCTTGTCCAGGTTGTAGCTGAGGTAGCCGATATTGAAGCCGGGCGCGGTCAGCATTTTCAGCTTGGGATCGGTCTTCATCACCGCCAGATCGCTGGGGCGCGGATAGGACATGATCTGGCACTCGCCGGCCTTCATTTTCTGATAGCGCACCGAGGGGTCGGTGGCGATGGCGAACACCAGATTGTCCACCTTCACCGCGCTCTTGTCCCAATACGCCTTATTGCCGGCGTAGCGGATCTGGGCGTCCTTCTGGTAGCGCTTGAAGATGAAGGGGCCGGTGCCCACCGGCTTCTGGTTGATGTCGGCGGCGCGGCCGGCCTTGAGCAGCTGCTCGGCGTATTCGGCGGACAGGATGGAGGCGAAGGGCATGGCGATCTTGATCGCCAGGTCGGCGTCCGGCGCTTTCAGCACGAAGCGCACCGTCTGCGCGTCCACTTTTTCCACGGCGCTGACGTTGCTGGCCAGGCCGGTGTCCACCGCGTAGGGGAATTCCGTGTTGTAGGCTTTGCGGAAGGGGTGGTTCTTGTCGAACATGCGCATGAAGGTGAACACCACGTCGTCGGCGTTGAAATCACGCGTCGGCTTGAAGTAATCGGTGGTGTGGAACTTCACGCCCTGGCGCAGCTTGAAGGTGTAAACCTTGCCGTCCGGCGAGGCGCTCCAGGTGGTGGCCAGGCCAGGAATGGCCTTGGTCGAGCCTTTCTCGAAACCCACCAGGCGGTCGAACAGCGCGTGGCCGGCCGCGTCGAAGGTGGTGCCCGAGGTGAACTGGGCGGAGTCGAAGCCGTCCGGGCTGGCTTCGGAGCAGTAGACCAGGGTGCCGGCAGCCTGGACGGAGACGGCGAAAGCGGCGCAGCAGGCCGCGGCCAGCAGAGTGGCGGAGGTTCTCATCTATTTCCCTTTCTGAGCGATTCAGCGTGGCGGGGCGCGGCTGGCGCCGCTATCCGCCCGCCAATTGGCGCTTTGGCGCGCCTGTGTTGTTGTCGGGTTTAGCCGCGGTCCTTTGCATCCGCGGTGCCAACAGCATAACGATTGTTCGCGCGCAGTCAATCGCCATCGCGGCGCATGCTGTTATGTCTTTATTATTTTTTTGAAATGAAATCTATTGAAAAGCCGTTCCATGTGAGCGCTGGAACATCGCTGGCGCCGAGGCCAGCGATGCCGGCCGGAGGTTTGTCGCGCTCAGCCGGCCATGGCGTCCAGCGACTCTGGCAACACCTGACCGCCGTCGACGATCAGGGTCTGGCCGGTGATGAAGCCGGCCTCCTTGCTGGCGAAGAACAGCGCGGCGTTGGCGATGTCGTCGACGCTGCCCAGCCGCCGCAGCGGCACCGCCGCCGCCATTTTGTTCAGATAGTCCTCGCCCAGCTCGCGCAGCCCCTCGGTCAGCACATTGCCCGGCATCACCGCGTTGATGGTGATATCGTCGCGCGCCAGCTCCAGCGCCGCGCTGCGCATGAAGCCCAGCTGCGCCGCCTTGCTGGCGCCGTAATGGCTCCAGCCGGCATAGCCGGTGACCGGACCGGTGATGGAGGAGGTGAGGATGACGCGGCCGTATTCGGCCTGGCGCAGAAAGGGCAGCGCAGCCTGCACGCACAGGAAGTTGCCGCGTACATTGGTGTGCTGCACCTGGTCCCACTCCTCGGCGCTCATGCTTGCCAGCGGGGCGGACGGGAAGATGCCGGCATTGCAGCACAGCACGTCCAGGCCGGCCTGCGCCGCGGTGGCGGACAGCAGGCGGGCAACATCCTCCGGCCGGACCACATCGGCGATGTGGCCGGCCGCGTTCAGCCCTTCGGCGCGCAGCCGGGCCAGCGCGGCATCCAGTTTGTCCTGGCTGCGGCCGCTGATCGCCACGCGCGCGCCGGCGCGGGCGAAGGCGCGGGCCAGGCCCAGGCCGATGCCGGCGGTACCGCCGGTGATGAGTACACTCTTGTCCTGAAGCGGGGTCAACATGGATAGGTCTCCTTGAACGAGGGGAAAGGGGATGGCGGCGCTAGCGCAGCGCCGGATCGGCGCGCAGCCGTTGCGCCATCAATTCGATGAAGGCGCGGGTCTTGGCCGAAGCCAGCCGGCCTTGCTGATGGACGATGTGAATGGCCTGGACCGCATCATCGCTGTCGCTCAGAACCGTGCGCAACTGGCCGGAAGCCAGCAGCGGCGCGGCCTGATAGGACAGCAGACGGGTAATGCCGACGCCGGCCGCCGCGGCGGCGATCGCCGCCTCATTGTCGCTGACGGTGAGTCGGGGCGTCAGCCGCGCGCTCAGTATCTTGCCGCCGCGCTGGAAGCGCCATTCAGCGACGGAACCGACGCCGCGCGACGCGATGATGGCGTGGCGGCGCAAATCCTCCAGCGAGGCCGGCGCACCGTGTTCCGCCAGATAGTCCGGCGACGCGCACAGCATCAGCCGCACTTGGCCCACGCGTTGCGCGCGCAGGCTGGAATCCGGCAGTTCGCCGATGCGTATCGCCACGTCCACGCCTTCTTCCAGCAGATTGACCACTCGGTCCAGCAATAGCGCGTCCACGGTCACTCCGGGGTGGCGGCGCAGGAAGTCGCTGATGCCCGGCATCACGTAACGGCGGCCGAACAGCACCGGAGCGGTCACGGTCAGCAAACCGCGCGGCGGCGCGTCTATGCCGGCGGCGGCTTCGTCCGCCTCGTCGGCCGCGGCGATGACGCGGCGCGCGTCCTCCAGATAGCGCTGGCCGGCCTCGGTCACACGCACATGACGGGTGCTGCGGTTCAGCAGCCGCACTTGCAGCCGAGTTTCCAGCGCGGCCACCGCGCGGGTCACCGCTGGCGGCGACAAGCCCAGTTTGCGCGCCGCGCCGGCAAAGCTTTCCGCCTCCGCCGTGGCGATGAATACAGTCATCAGATGGAATCTGTCCATATTTTTTGCCGCCATTATTCCGGCATCCGGAATAGCGCATTCTGCGGCCGAGTCATGCCGATGGCAAGCGCTGGCCAGCTGCGCTCACGGCCGTTCTCGCGCGCGTACCTTATAGGGGATGCCCGCGGCGGTGGTGGGGGTGCGTCGTCGGCTTATCCATTTGGCTTTATTTGCAGGTAAAGAAATATCGGCTTTTCAAGGCCTTGCATCGGCCATAAACGGCCGTTAACGTAAATTAGAAAATTTGCATGTTCGATACAAACAGTGTTATAACTTATTAGGTTTTTCATCAGGCGCACACCGCGCCACTCAAAATCGGCAGCTTTGCCGCTGTCGAACTCCGCGTTTTACGCACCTCATGTCCGGTGAACACCGGATGTCTATCTACTGGCAGCTCTCTAGTTGTCGCGATCATTACAGCGGATCGTCGTGGCCCTGGCCGCCATCGTTTCCGCCTAGGAGGACGCAGATGCACAAAAGAGCGTTTAGCAAGCGCAGCATGATCGGGCTGATCCTGGCCGCAGTGGCGGCGGGATTGATTTATGGCGTCAGCCCCGCCGTATGGAGCGAGTACCGCGAAGACCTGCTGTACCTGGGGCGTCAGCATCTCTACCTGGTGGGCGCGTCCATGGCGTTGGCCCTGGCGGTGGGCTTGCCCAGCGGCGTGCTGCTCAGCCGTCAGCGGCTGCGGCACAGCGCTGAACACTGGATGCAGATTTTCAATATCGGCAACACCTTGCCGCCGATGGCGGTGCTGGCGTTGGCCATGGCCCTGATCGGCATCGGCGACGCGCCGGCCATCGTCGCGCTATTCCTGGCGTCCTTGCTGCCCATCGTGCGCAATACCTATGCCGGCCTGGCCGGTTTGTCTCCGGCGCTGCTGGAAGCGGCGGACGCGCTGGGCATGACCCCGCGTCAGCGGCTGTGGCGGGTGGAATTGCCGAATGCCTTCCCGGTGATGCTGTCCGGCGTGCGGGTGGCCCTGGCGCTGAATGTGGGCACCGCGCCGCTGGCTTTCTTGATCGGCGCCAGCAGCTACGGCGAGCTGATCTTCCCCGGCATCTACCTGAACAATCACACCGCCTTGCTGCTGGGTGCAGGCGCCACCGCGCTGATCGCGCTGGCCTTGGACCTGGCGCTGGCCGGCGTGGGCCGCCTGGCGGCCGCTCGCGGCCTGGCCTGATTCGAACACCCCGCTGTCGCCCGTCCCGACGGGCGTCCACACGGAGGATTTCCATGACACAAGCACTTCTTTTTCCGCGCTGGCGCAAGCTGGCGCGCCGCGCGCTGGCGTTGGCGGCCTTGCTGACCGCCGTGCCGGCGTTTGCCGCCGGCCTGGTGCTGGGCAGCAAGAACTTCACCGAGCAACACCTGCTGTCCGAGATCACCTCGCAATATTTGAACAGCAAAGGCTACCAAGTGACGCGCAAGCCGGATCTGGCGACGGTGATCCTGCGCAATGCGCTGGTGAACCGCCAATTGGACCTGGCTTGGGATTACACCGGCACCGGCCTGATCATCCACCACGGCATTCAGAAGAAAATGAGCAGCGAGGAGGCTTACGCCACGGTGAAGAAGCTGGACGAGCCGCTGGGCCTGATCTGGTTGAACCCGGCGCCGCTCAACAATACCTACGCGCTGGCGATGCGGCGCGTGCGCGCCGAGGCCGAGGGCGTGCGCACCTTGTCCGACCTGGCGCGGCGGGTGAATGAGAGCAATGAAAGCGCCAAGCGCTGGCAGTTGGGCTTCGACATGGAGTTCGCCGGCCGGCCGGATGGACTGAAGCCGATGCAGCAGTTGTACGGCATGGAGCTGAGCCGGCCGCAGATCCGCCAGATGGACCCGGGCCTGGTTTATAACGCCATCCGCGACGGCTTCGTCGACGCCGGACTGGTTTACACCACCGACGGCCGCGTCAAGGGTTTCGACCTGGTGGTGCTGCAGGACGACCTGGGCTATTTCCCCGCCTATGCCGCCACCCCGGTGGTGCGCCGCGAGACGCTGGAGGCCAATCCCGGCCTCGCCGATGAGTTGAACAAGCTGGCGGCGCTGATGGACAACGACACCATGGCGGCGCTCAACGCCAAGGTGGATATCGAGCACCGTCCGGTGAGGGAAGTCGCCAGCGAATTCCTGCGCCAGCGCGGCCTGATCTGAGGAGGGCGCATGGACACCTTATTGCAAACCTGCTTGTACATCTGGCAAAACCTGCCGCAAATCGCCGGCCTGGCCGAACAACACCTGTACCTGGTCGGCATCGCCGTCGGCCTGGCGGTGCTGCTGGGCGTGCCGCTGGGGGTGCTGATCGTGCGCTTCCAGGCGCTGGCCGGCCTGGTGCTGGGCCTGGCCACCATTGTGCTGACCATACCCGCCATCGCGCTGTTCGGCCTGATGATCCCGCTGTTTTCCCTGATCGGACAGGGCATAGGCGCGGTGCCGGCGATTACCGCCGCCTTCCTCTATTCCCTGCTGCCCATCGTGCGCAACACCCACACCGCGCTGACTCATCTGGACCCTGGCGTGCGTGAAGCCGGCCGCGGCCTGGGCCTGACCTTCTGGCAGCGGCTGCGCTGGGTGGAACTGCCGCTGGCCACGCCGCTGATCTTCGGCGGCATCCGCACCGCGGTGGTGCTGAACATCGGCGTGATGGCGATTGCCGCCATCGTCGGCGCCGGCGGCCTGGGCACCTTGATCTTGCACGGCATCAGTCAGAGCGACATCCGCAAACTGATTGCCGGCGCACTGGCGGTGAGCGTGCTCGCCGTCGCCATGGATTGGTTGTTGCTGCGCGCTCAGCGCGCGCTGACCCCGAAAGGAATTCGTTGATGATTGAACTGCAAAACCTCTGCAAGCAATTTACCCAGAAAAACGGCCAAGTCTTCCAGGCGGTGGACAATGTCAATCTGCACGTGCCGGAAGGCGAAATCTGCGTGCTGCTGGGGCCGTCCGGCTGCGGCAAGACCACCACCATGAAGATGATCAACCGGCTGATCGAGCCGACATCGGGCAAGGTGCTGATCAATGGCGAGGACACCGCCGGCATCGACTCGGTGACGCTGCGCCGTCAGATCGGCTACGTGATCCAGCAGATCGGCCTGTTTCCCAATATGACCATCGAGGACAACATCACCGTGGTGCCGCGCATGCTGGGCTGGGACAAGAAGCGTTGCCGCGAGCGCGCGCGCGAACTGATGAGCATGGTGGCGCTGGATCCCAACCGCTTCCTGCAACGCTATCCGCGTGAAATGTCCGGCGGTCAGCAGCAGCGCATAGGCGTGATCCGCGCGCTGGCGGCCGACGCTCCGGTCTTGCTGATGGACGAGCCCTTCGGCGCGGTGGACCCGATCAACCGCGAGCAGATCCAGAACGAATTCCTGCAAATGCAGCGCCAGCTGGGCAAGACCGTGATGCTGGTCAGTCACGATATCGACGAGGCGATCAAGCTGGGCGACCGCATCGCGGTATTCCGCCAGGGTCGCATGGTGCAATGCGCCGGCTCCGACGAAATCCTGGCGCGGCCGGCCGACGACTTCGTCGCCAGCTTCGTCGGCCAGGACCGCACGCTCAAGCGCCTGCTGCTGGTGCAGGCCGGCGAAGTGGCCGATCAGCAGGAAACGCTGACCGCGCGGCTGGACACGCCGCTGGCGGCCGCTTACAGCCTGATGGACGACAACGACCTGATGCACCTGACCGTGGTGGACGCGGACGGCTTGCCGCTGGGCTTCGTGCGCCGGCGCGATGCGCGCGGCGCGGATGGCGTGTGCGCGGACAAGATCAAGCCGGTGAGCGTGACCGCGGCGGCGGGCGAGAACCTGCGCGTGGTGCTGTCCCGGCTGTACGAGCACAACCTGACCTGGATGCCGGTGCTGGACGACGATGGCCGTTACAATGGCGAAGTGTCGCAGGACTACATCGCGGACTATCTGCATTCCGGCCGCACTGCGGCGCGCGGCGCGCGCCAGGCCGCCGGCTGAGCGTCACAGGGTGGGGTCTTCGTCGGCTTCCCGGCGATAGGCCAGCAAATCGCCTGGCTGGCAGCTTAGCTGCCGGCACAGCGCGTCCAGCGTATCCAGCCGCAGGCTCTTGACCTTGCCGCGTTTCAGCAGCGACAGGTTCTGCGGCGTGATGCCTATGGCCAGCGCAAGCGCTTTGGAACTGAGCTTGCGCTGCGCCAATACCATGTCCAGCGTGATCACCACGGTCATGCCGGTCTCCCCAGTGTTTGTCGTTTCGGTTCTCGCCGCGGCGTGGCGGCGTGGAATCAACATACTCCTGTCTGGCTCGGCGCCGCAATGCGGCCATCAGTAGTTTTACCTATGGGCAAGCGGGTGGGGCGCACCTATGTTGGTAAGGCAGTGTTGCATATCCACTGCGCGCCGCCGCCGCGTCAGCGGGCAAAATCATCGCGGCGCGGTAATTAATCATTGTTTTTGTCGGTTTGCGCGGAAGCTGGCGGATGCGCGCGCGGTTTGGGTTCGCGCCGCGCTTGTCTAAGCCGGTTCCGGCTCCTTATAGTGATGGCCATGAAGATGTTCAGCGCCGCGGCGACAGCGGACACGAAGATGGGGCTCTTGGCTTTTTTTGCGGCGGATGCCGCGCTGGAAGTGGAGGACGCGGACCATGGCGATCCGAACGGTAAGTGAGTTGCGCAAGCGGGCTGCGGCCGGCGAAACCCTGGATTTCCTGTTTTTTTGGGGGCACCGGCCCAAGCACGACGGCGGCGTCTGCAAGAGCTGCCTGAGTCAATGGTACATGGCGGGCTTTGAACTTGGCGGCACGCATTACGCCAGCGCCGAGCATTATATGATGGCGGAAAAAGCGCGCCTGTTCGAGGATGCCGAAACCCGCGGCCGCATACTGGCGGCGGCCAGCCCGGCCGAGGCCAAGGCGCTGGGGCGCCAGGTGCGTGGCTTTGATTCCGCCTTGTGGCAGCAGCGTTGTTGCGAGGTGGTGATGCAAGGCAATCTGGCCAAGTTCCGGCAAAATCCGTTATTGGGCGATTTTCTGCGCGGCACCGGCGACGCGGTATTGGTGGAAGCCAGCCCGGTGGATTGCATCTGGGGCATAGGCTGGGCCGAGGACGATCCGCAGGCGCGGCTGCCCGAGATGTGGGACGGCAGCAATCTGCTGGGTTTCGCGCTGATGGAAGTGCGCGAGCAATTGCGCTAGCGCCGGCGGCGAACAAAAAACAAGCCCTGTCGAATCCGGCAGGGCTTGTTTTGTTTGGCGTGGCCGCTTACTGCTGTTCGGCGTGGTAGCCGGTAACGCGCTCGACTTCTTCCTTGGAGCCGAGGAAGACCGCCACGCGCTCATGCAGCTTTTGCGGCTGGATTTCCATGATGCGCTGATGGCCGTTGGTGGCCGCGCCGCCGGCCTGTTCCACGACAAAGGCCATAGGATTGCCTTCATACATCAGCCGCAGCTTGCCGGCCTGATCCGGCGTGCGCGCGTCGCGCGGGTACATGAAAATGCCGCCGCGGGTGAGGATGCGGTGCACTTCCGCCACCATGGACGCCACCCAGCGCATATTGAAATCGCGGCCGCGCGGGCCGGTGCTGCCGGCCAGCAATTCGTCGACATAGCGCTTCACCGGCGCATCCCAGTGGCGCATATTGGACATATTGATGGCGAACTCGCCGGTGCTTTCCGGCACCTTCATGTCCGGGTGGGTCAACACGAAAGAGCCTTGCTCGCGGTCCAGCGTGAAGCCGTTGACGCCGCTGCCAAAGGTTAGCACCAGCAAGGTTTGCGGGCCGTACACGGTGTAGCCGGCGGCCACTTGCTCGGTGCCTGGCTGCAGGAAGGCGCCCTCGGTGGCGTGATCTATGCCATGCGGACAGCGCAGGATGGAGAAAATGGTGCCCACCGAGATATTGACGTCGATATTGGACGATCCGTCCAGCGGATCGAACATCAGCAGGTATTCGCCCTTGGGGTATTCGCCGGGAATGTGATAGGGCAGCTCCATTTCCTCGGAGGCCATCGCCGCCAGGCTGCCGCCCCATTCATTGGCGTCCAGCAGGTAATCGTTGGCGATCACGTCCAGCTTCTTCTGCGCCTCGCCCTGGATATTGCCGGTGCCGGCCTCGCCCAGCACGCCGGCCAGCGCGCCCTTGTTCACCGAGTAGCTGATGGCCTTGCAGGCACGGCCAACGGTTTCGATCAGCAGGCGCAGCTCGGGCGGCAGCGAGCCGGCCTTGCGTTGCTGTTCGATCAAAAAGCGGGAGAGGGTGATGCGGCTCATGACTATCCTTAGCTTTGGGTGGTGCGCGAATGATAAGGCCGGCGCTACGCCGGCACAACGCGCCATTATAGCGGATAAGCCGTTTGCCGTCGTCATGGACGCCCCGCGCTGGCGGTCGGGCCGCGCCAGCCATGGGCCAGGGTGGATTTTCCGACGCTTTGCGGACCATGAATCCGTGGCATGGCCGGCTTGTTTGCTGCTTAAGGCTTGAATGCCAAATCGCATGCATTTGGTATCGTTTCCGTCAGGCTGGCGCGCCGGCGATTCCTCTGCAGCCGCGGTCAAGCGCGGCTATGAATAAAGACAGGATCAAGCCGGCGGAGAATCATCATGAAAGCGATATTGGCGCTGCTATTGCTGCTGGCGGCTTGGCCAGCGCGGGCCATCACGATCTACACCGAGGACTGGCCGCCCATCACCTATCTGCATAACGGTGTGCCGGACGGCATGGCGGTGGAGGTGGTGCGCGAGATCCAGTCGCGCATGCATGACAATAGCGCGATTGAAGTGGTGCCCTGGGCGCGTGGCTACAAGGAGGTGACCACCGCGCCCAATGTGATGCTGTTCACCGTGGGGCGCAATGACGCGCGTGAGAAGCAGATGACGCTGCTGGGACCCATCGCCATTTCCCAGACCGTGTTGCTGGCGCGCAAGGGCGAGGCCGCCGCTCTGCTGGCCTTGGGCTCCGGCATATATCAGCGTCCGGTGGGCGCTTACCGTGGCAGCATCTTCGCCGACGCGGCCTCCGCCGCCGGCTTCGTCGAGGTGGATCTGGCGCCGACGCCGCAAGTGACCGCGCAAAAGCTGCTGGTGGGCCGCTACGATATGTGGTCGGAAGGCGGTTTCGTGGTCGCCTCGGTGCTGAAAGACATCCATCAGCCGCCGGACTCTGTGGAAGTGGTCAAGGTGCTGGAGTCGCTGGAACTCTACCTGGCGTTCTCGCGCGGCACTTCGGCGGCCGAAATCCGGCGCTGGCACGACGCCTTCGCCGCGGTCAAGAAAGACGGCGCCTTCAAGCGCATCTACAATAAATGGCTGCCGCGCGACACCGCGCCGCCGGAGCTGAGGCAGATCGGCGTGACCCCGCACTGAACCCGGCTCAAGCGGCTTCCGGGCGCGCGGCCTCGCTTTCCAGCCAGCGGCAGAACGCCGCCACCGTCGCGTCTTCCGCCGCCATGCGCGGCGCCACCCAGCAATAGTCGCGAACCGTCGCCACCGGCGCCGGCAACGGCGACAGCAATGCGCCGGCATCGATCTGCGCCTGCGCCATCGGCATCGGCCCCAGCACCACGCCTAGGCCATCCATCGCCGCCTGCAGCGCCAGGGAGAAGCGATCGAAATGCATGGCGCTGGCCGGTTTCAGCTCCGGCACCCCGGCCAGGGTCAGCCAGCGCTGCCAGGCGGTTGGGCGGGTATCGGCGTACAGCAAGGTATGCCGGGCCAGGTCCGCCGGACTGGCGATGGGCGCCGCCGCCAGCAGCGCCGGGCTGCACAGCGGCAGCTCCCACTCCTTCAGAAACGGCTTGGCGATATGGCCGGGCCAATCGCCGGGACCACGGCGGATGGCGATGTCGAACGGGCTGTCCAGCCGGCTGATGTCGCGGTCCGAGGTGGCCAGGTGCAGCTCCAGCTCCGGAAACTGCTCGCGAAAGCGGCTCAGCCGCGGCAGCAGCCAGTGCATGGCGAAAGTGGGCGTGGAATTGATGCTGAGCCGGCGCTGGCGGTCCGGCTGCAGCAGCTGGGAGGTGGCGTTGGCGATCAAATCCAGGCCGTCCTGCACCTGCACCAGATAGCGCCAGCCAGGGTCGGTCAGCTTGACGCGGCCGCCGCTGCGCTCGAACAGCGGCACGCCCAGCCAATCTTCCAACTGCTTGATCTGCTTGCTCACAGCCCCGTGGGTGACGAAGAGTTCGCCGGCGGCGGCGGAAAAGCTTTCCAGACGAGCCGCTGCCTCAAAAATACGCAGGGTGTTGAGTGGGGGATAAGTGCTCATGCTGTGATTTTATCTCACAATCTATGTTGCGATAACTCGTTTGAAAGCGGACCGCTAACAGCGTAATCTTCAGGCATGAAATCTGGGCCGCGGCCATCGGCATCCCACCGCGCGGTCCATAGCCTTGCCGGCATCGCCGCGCGCAGCAGCGCGGGCCATGCCGGGGACGCTGCCGACAACCCAAGCTATAAAGGTCAAAGTCATGCTGGAAGCTTATCGTCAACACGTGGCCGAGCGCGCCGCGCTGGGTATCCCGCCGCTGCCGCTGTCCGCCAAACAAGTGGAAGCGCTGGTCGAACTGCTGAAAAACCCGCCCAAGGGCGAGGAAAGCACCCTGGTCGATCTGATCACCCATCGTGTGCCGCCGGGCGTTGACGATGCCGCCAAGGTCAAGGCTTCCTTCCTGGCCGCCGTGGCCGAGGGCGACGTCAAATCCCCGCTGATCTCCCGCGAACTGGCCACCCAACTGCTGGGCACCATGCTGGGCGGCTACAATATCAAGCCGCTGATCGACCTGCTGGACGACGCCGCGGTCGCGCAGATCGCCGCCGACGGCCTGAAGAAAACCCTGCTGATGTTCGATGCCTTCCACGATGTGAAGGAAAAGATGGACAAGGGCAACGCCCACGCCAAGCAGGTGGTGGAATCCTGGGCCAATGCCGAATGGTTCACCAGCCGCCCGGCCGTGGCTGAGAAAATCACCGTCACCGTGTTCAAGGTGACCGGCGAGACCAATACCGACGACCTGTCCCCGGCGCCGGACGCCTGGAGCCGTCCGGACATCCCGCTGCACTACCTGGCCATGCTGAAAAACGCCCGTCCCGGCATCACCCCGGAAGAAGACGGCAAGCGCGGCCCGATGCAGTTCATCGAAGACCTGAAGCAAAAAGGCCATCTGGTCGCTTATGTCGGCGACGTGGTCGGCACCGGCTCCAGCCGCAAATCCGCCACCAATAGCGTGATCTGGGGCACCGGCGAAGACATCCCTTACGTGCCGAACAAGCGTTTCGGCGGCGTCTGTCTGGGCGGCAAGATCGCTCCCATCTTCTTTAACACCCAGGAAGACTCCGGCGCGCTGCCCATCGAAGTGGACGTGTCCAAGATGGAAATGGGCGATGTGATCGACATCTACCCGTATGCAGGCAAGATCGAGAAGGCCGGCCAGAAGATCGCCGACTTCGCGCTCAAGTCCGAAGTGATCCTGGACGAAGTGCGCGCCGGCGGCCGCATCAATCTGATCATCGGCCGCGGTCTGACCGGCAAGGCGCGTGAAGCGCTGGGCCTGCCGGCATCCACCGAATTCCGCCTGCCCAAGGCCCCGGTCGATTCCGGCAAGGGCTTCAGCCTGGCGCAGAAAATGGTCGGCCGCGCCTGTGGCCTGCCGGAAGGCCAGGGCGTGCGCCCGGGCACCTACTGCGAACCGAAGATGACCACCGTCGGCTCCCAGGACACCACCGGCCCGATGACCCGCGACGAACTGAAAGACCTGGCTTGCCTGGGCTTCTCCGCCGATCTGGTGATGCAGTCCTTCTGCCACACCGCCGCCTATCCCAAGCCGGTGGACGTGAAGATGCACAAGGAACTGCCGGCCTTCATCTCCACCCGCGGCGGCGTGTCGCTGCGCCCGGGCGACGGCGTGATCCACAGCTGGTTGAACCGCCTGCTGCTGCCGGATACCGTGGGCACCGGCGGCGACAGCCACACCCGCTTCCCGATCGGCATCTCCTTCCCGGCCGGCTCCGGCCTGGTGGCCTTCGCCGCCGCCACCGGCGTGATGCCGCTGGACATGCCTGAATCGGTGCTGGTGCGCTTCAAGGGCAAGATGCAGCCGGGCGTGACCCTGCGCGATCTGGTCAACGCCATTCCGCTGTACGCGATCAAGCAAGGCCTGCTGACCGTGGCCAAGGCCGGCAAGAAAAACGCCTTCTCCGGCCGCATCTTGGAAATCGAAGGCTTGCCGGATCTGAAGGTGGAGCAAGCATTCGAGCTGTCCGACGCCTCCGCCGAGCGCTCCGCCGCCGGTTGCACCGTGCACCTGGACAAAGCGCCTATCATCGAATACATGACCTCCAACATCACCCTGATGAAGACCATGATCGCCAACGGCTATCAGGACGCGCGCACGCTGGAGCGCCGCATCAAGGCGATGGAGGCCTGGATCGCCAATCCGCAGCTGCTGAAGGGCGACGCCGACGCGGAATACGCGGCGGTGATCGAGATCGACCTGGCCGACATCCACGAACCCATCGTGGCCTGCCCGAACGACCCGGACGACGTGAAAACCCTGTCCGACGTGGCTGGCGCCAAGATCGACGAAGTGTTCATCGGCTCTTGCATGACCAATATCGGCCACTTCCGCGCCGCCTCCAAGCTGCTGGAAGGCAAGCGCGACATCCCGGTGAAACTGTGGGTGGCGCCGCCGACCAAGATGGACGCCGAACAACTGACCGCGGAAGGCCATTACGGCACCTTCGGCACCGCCGGCGCGCGCATGGAAATGCCGGGCTGCTCACTGTGCATGGGCAACCAGGCGCAGGTGAAGGAGGGCGCCACCGTGATGTCCACCTCCACCCGCAACTTCCCCAACCGTCTGGGCAAGAACTCCAACGTCTACCTGGGGTCCGCCGAACTGGCCGCGATCTGCTCCCGTCTGGGCCGCATTCCGACCAAGGAGGAATACATGGCCGACATCGGCGTGCTCAATCAGAAGGCCGGCGAAGTGTACCGTTACATGAACTTCAACGAGATCGCCGACTACCAGGAACTGGCCGATACCGTGAAGGTGTAACGAAATCAGTAGATTGTGTTTTGGGGGCGTGTGCGGGTTTCGACCTTTTGATTTTTGATACCCCCATCGAGACCCCCAAATAGAAAAGGTGCTCAGGCACCTTTTCTATTTCAGTTCTCTTGAGGGCGTGCCTTCTGGGCAATCCAAATCAATATACCCTGCGCAGGCGGGGTATTGGTTGGGCGAGACGGGATGACGGCAGGCGAAATGCAAGCTTGAAGGTCATGCCAAAAAGCCGTGGAGAGTTATCTGGCATGCCGGCGATGAAGCCAGGGGTGCTGTGTTGAATAGCTGTGATGAACAGATAAGAAAGAGAATGCCTTTTGCAACTTTTTGTAAATGTTTTCGTGATTGGCCTGATGACGCTTTATCCCCTATGGCGAATATTCAGGCGCGCGGGCTTGCCGCCATATTATGCCTTGGCCGTTTTCATTCCCGCCGTAGGCATGCTGCTAGTAATGCTGGTGCTGGCAAATTCGGCATGGCCAGCGTTTAAAAATAATAAATAAAGGAGATGTTGACATGCTCTTATTAGTGGCTGCGGCAATAGTGGCTTTTATTGTCATCATTCTGTTTGGAATGGTGATTTCAAAGATGGGGTATTCAAAATGGGGTAGCTTGATCATCTTCGTTCCTGTTTTCAATATTCTTGCACTCTGGTATCTGGCCTTTGCCAAATGGCCGATCGAGGTGGCAGAACCCCAGAAGGATCAATAAAGTTGGACTTCTAGGAAGCTGCATCGGTCATAGCTAGCCAAGGAGTTCTGTGTCACTGCGCATGGTGTTTTTATCTTGTTGTGGGCAGTTTGCTGGTCGGGTCCATGCGCCTAGCCGGCACGCCAGCGCAAGCGCCGCCAAGCTGAGCCCCGCGGCCAGCCCATACCAGAGGCCGACGCCGCCCAGCCCTCCCTGGGTGGCCAGCATCCAGCCGCCGCCTATGCCTATCAGCCAATAGCCGATGCTGGCGATCCACATTGGCGCCAGCGTGTCGCGCAAGCCTTTCAGACTGCGCGACAAGATGATTTGAGCGGCATCCGCCAGCAAGAACCAGGCAAGAATGCCCAGCAGGATTTGGGCGTATCGCAACACCTCGGCCGCCTCGGCCTTGGCGGTATCGATGAAGATGCCGGCAATCCAGTCCGGCCCCCACCAGCAAAGCGCGGCCAGGGGAGCGGTCAGCACGGTGATCAGCAGCAGAGCGCTCCAGGCCAGCCGGCGGCCGCCGCGCACATCGCCCCGCGCCGCCTTGGCGGCCAGTTGCACGGTCAGTAAATCGCCAATTCCCAGCGCCAGGATGATGAAAAGATCGCCAACGTAGATGGCTATGGTGGTGGCGGCCATGAAGGCCACGCCGAAGTAGCCCGCCAGCAGCGTCACCACGCCGAACAAGCTGCTTTCGAACAAGCCAATAGCGAAGGAGGGCAGGCCGATGCGGAGCAGGTCGCGGCAGGTTTGTCTGTCCAGCCCAGACCGCGAGCGCCAGCGAAAGCGGTAGCCGAGTCGATGCCGGCAGTGGCGAGCGATGGCGAACAACATCGCCCAACTGGCCAAGGCGGTTCCTATCGCCGCGCCGGGCAGACCAAGGGCGGGCAGGCCGAGCGCTCCGAAAACCAGTCCATAATTGAGCGCGGCATTCAGCAGCACGCCGCCCAGGCTGACGACGAAGATCACCCGGTTCGCGCCCAGCGCCGAAACATAGGCGCGGTAGACGCTGAAACCCAGCATTGCGGGAATGCTCCAGCTGACGACGGCAAGGTATTGCCCGCACAAGGCGACCACGGCCGGGTCCTGGCCGGCAAGACGGAACGCCGCCGGCAGCAGCAAGGCGACGGCAATCAGCGCCGGGGACAGGGCGAGGCAGGCCCATAGACTGAGATCGAGCGCCGCCTGGGTACCGGCGTGATCACCGCGCGCATGGGCCTCGGAAACGAAGATGCACCCGGTCGAGACCAAGACCATGCCGCCAAATATCAATGGAAACAGCGCGCCGATGGAAAGACCTATCGCCGCCAGCTCCGTGTTGCCGAGATGGCCGACGAAGGCCGCATCGGTAAGCGTCATCGCCACTTCGGCCAGATAGAAGCTGATCACCGGCAGCGAGCCCTTGAGCAAGCGGCGCTGCTGAAGCAGGGATCGCCGCACATGGCGGGTTGGCGGGCGGAAGGGGCCGGGCATTGGCGGTCTCCGCCATGAATCGCTGATGAGCGCTATTGCATCATGGAGATCTTGCCGGCAGCAAATCTACGCGGCCGCGATGGCCGGGAATGGAATGGGTTTTGCGCGCAGCCGCCGCTGCTAGACCAGCGCCTTCCTGAAAAACACCACTCTTTCAGTTTCCTCGAAACCCAGGCAGGCGTGCATGCGCTGCGAATCGACATTGCTCAGCGGCGCGTCGGATGCCAGTTCCGCGCAATCGTGCTCCAGGCCCCAGGCCTGCACCGCCGCAACGAGTTGCCGGGCGATGCCGTGTCGCCGGCAGGCGGGCAACACGAAAATGCCTTCCAGGAAAGCCACCGGGCTGTCGGCGCAACCATTGACATAGTCGTGCCGGATCGCTGCGTCGGCGAAGCCCACCGCCTGGCCGGCGGCGTCCCGCGCCAGGAAGGCGGCAAGGTGGCCCGACGCGAGGATGGCCTCGCCGTCGCGGTAGTGGGCGGCGGACGCATGGTGCGGCCAGAGTTGTTGGCGCAGCGCCACCCAGTCTGGCAGGGCGGCGTGGTCCAGTTTTTGAATCGGCATCGGTATTCCTGTGCCGGCGCGGCGGCGCCGGGAAAAACAAAGGGCCGGCAAGGCCGGCCCGGTGTGGAGACGGAAGGCGTGGCTTAGTCTACCTCGCCGCACAACTCGCAGGGTTGATCCGTTTCACCGTGGATGGCCAGGATGCCGACATCGCTGGCGCAGTGCTCGCAAAGGGTGAGCAAGGCTTGGGGGTTCTCCAAGGGTTCCTGGCTCATGCCGCTCAAAACTTGATACTGTTGCATGTCTCAGCCTTTCATTGCCTGGATGGAGCCCGTACCGTAAACCGATAACGGGCACATCGCCATATTCAGATTGGACAGGTGGCCTGCTGCGACGCGTCATAAAACCGTCACGCCGTGGTCAGCACCACCACCGAAGAAATCACCACCGCCATGCCCAGCCAGCCCAGCGGCTTCAGCTTCTGGCCGAAGAACACCCGTGCGCCGATGGCGGTGCCGATGATGCCCAGCGCGCCCCACAGCGCGTAGGCCACCGCCAGATCGATGCCGCGCACCGCCTGGCCCAGCAAGGCGAAAGCCACCCATACCATGGCGATGGCGCCGAAGCCCCAGGCCTTGTGGCGGAAGCCGTTGGACTTTTCCAGCATCAGGTTGGCGGCCACTTCGATCAGCGCCGAAGACACCACGAATAAGTAGAAAACGGTTTTCATGCGGCTTGCTCCTCGGCGTTGCCATGGTCTTCGCCGAACACCACGCAGGCGATGCCGACCACGGACAGCGCCAGGCCTATCATTTCCTGGGTCAGCAAGGCTTCGCCGAACACATAGACGCCGATCAGCGCCAGCCCGGCCAGGCCCAGCGCCTCCCAGGCGGCGTAGGCCACGCCCACCGCGATGGTGCGGATGGCCAGCGACAGGAAGTAGTAGGACAGTGCCAGCGCGGCGGCCATCACGCCATAGCCCCAGTAGCTTTCGGTGCGGGCGGCGTAGGCCATGAAGGAGGTGCCGATGATTTCGGTGACGATGGCGGCCAACAGGCACAGCCATCCCAGCATGGGTTGGTCTTGTTGATGAATGGGCATGAAAAGCTCCTGTGATGAAGATCCGGGGCCACATGCGCTAGAGGCGCAACAACGCTCCGCTAAAAGCGCGGATGACGCCGTCAGCAAAGACAGTCGGTCGCTTAGGCTGCCCCGTGAAACCGTTTGGGGCAGAAGGGTTGTTTATCGCATTGAAGCGCAAGATAAGCGCAAAACGGCTACGCGCTTAAGGTGGCTGTTTGATATTTTGAACAATTCTAGCTGATGCGGCTGAAATGTTCAACTTAATTGATAGTAATTTCTATCTAATGAAGGGCGGGTATCACTTGCAGCCAGCCATGCGCACATTATAGCGACGCGCCAGCCGCGGCAAGGTGCCGTCGCGGCACATGGCGGCAAGCGCCTGATTGAAATCCGCCACGGTATTGGGTTTCACGTTTTTCAGCGGGAAGCCGTACAGATAGGTCAGCGGCTGAATGGTGGCGAGCGGGCGGATACCGCTCAAGGCCTCGCGGCGGATCAGAAAGCGAGTGACGTCCTCGTTGGCGAACACCACCGCGTCCGCGCCATAGCGCAGGGCGGCCAATTTCTTCAACACCGTTTCCTGATTGTTTTCCACGGTGATGTTGATATTGGGCAGGCCGGCGACCAATTTATCCAGCGCGTTCTGGGTGATGGACGGCCCGTATACCGCGATGCGGCGCAGCGCCAGATCCTGCGGTTGCTGGTAGCGGAAGTTGGAACTGGCGGTGGCGAACAGGCCGTAGCTGCTGTTGAACACCGGTGCGCTCAAGGCCAGCGAAAGCCGGCGCTCCGGAGTGTCCTGCACCGGGAAGATGCCATCCACCTTGCCCTCCTCGGCCAAGAGCAGCGCGCGGCGCCACACCATGGGCTGGATCTCGCAGCTCCAGCCCAGGCGCTGGCAGGCGGACACCAGCACATCCACCATCAGGCCCTGCGGCTGTGGCTTGTCGCTCACCTCGATGAAGGGCGGGAAGTCCTGGGTGGCGAAGTGCAGGGTGGCCGCGCCGGCGTTGGGCAATAGCGACAAGGCGAGCGCGGCGCGGCTCAGCGATTTCAGCATCGGCGGTTTTTCTCCGTTCAGCATGCTTGCATTATGGCCAATTGCACACCCCTTGCCGTTTTATCGGCGAGCCGGGCCGGGGAGAACGCGCGGGGCGCCCGCCCGGCCCGGTGCCGGACGGGATCAATAGCCCAGGGTCGCGCCGTCGGGGTTGCGCGGATCGGAATAGCCATACAGGCCGTCGTCACGCAGCTGGATGGTCTGGGTTCGGCCCATGCTGGGCTTGACCGCGATCTGGTAGCCCTGTTCGCGCAGCAGGCGCAGCGTGTCCGGGCTCAGCCCCTTTTCCACCCGCAATTCATCCGGCAGCCATTGATGATGCACGCGCGGCGCGGCGGCGGCTTCGGCCGGGTTCATGCCGAAGTCGATGGCGTTGACGATGGTTTGCAAGGTGGTGGTGATGATGCGCGCGCCGCCGGGGCTGCCGGTGACCAGCCACGGCTTGCCGTTTTTCAGCACCAGGGTGGGCGACATCGACGACAGCGGCCGCTTGCCGGCCGCCACCGCGTTGGCGTCGCCGCCGATCAGGCCGAAGGCGTTGGGCACGCCGGGCTTGGCGGAGAAGTCATCCATCTCGTTGTTGAGCAGGATGCCGGTGCCGCCGGCGATGATGCCGCTGCCGAAGTTCAGGTTCAGCGTATAGGTGACAGCCACCGCGTTGCCCTGTTTATCGACGATGGAATAGTGAGTGGTCTGGTCGCTTTCATAGGGCTGCGGCTTGCCCGGCTTGATCTCGGCGGCGGGGCGCGCCTTGACCGGATCGATGGACGCGGCCAACTGATCGGCGTAGCGCTTGGAGGTCAGGCCGGCTTGCGGCACTTTGACGAAGGCCGGGTCGCCCAGGTATTCGGAGCGGTCGGCATAGGCCAGCTTCATCGCCTCGGCCAGGTAGTGGATGGTCTGCGCGCTATTGGAGCCGTAATCGGCCAGCGGGTAGCGTTCCAGCAGGTTCAGGATCTGGATGATGTGAATGCCGCCGGAGCTAGGCGGCGGCATGGACACCACCTGATAGCCGCGGTAGCTGCCGCTGACCGGCGCGCGTTCCTCAACCTTGTAGCCGGCCAGGTCCGCCTTGGAGATCAGGCCGCCGTGGCGCGCCATCTCCGCCACGATCTTGTCGGCGATGCCGCCCTGGTAAAACGCCTTCGGTCCTTGCTGCGCGATCAGGCGCAGCGATTTGCCCAGGTCGCGCTGCACCAGCTTCTCGCCGGCGCGCAAGGGGCGGCCGTCGCGGAAAAACACCGCGCGGCTGCTGTCCCAGCGGCCCAGATTGTCCTTTTCCACCTCCAGCATCTCGGCCAGCGTCTGCGACACGGCGAAGCCTTGCTCCGCCAGCCTCACCGCCGGCGCAATCACCTTGGCCAGCGGCAGGCTGCCCCAGCGCTGCTGCGCGTGCGCCAGGCCGGCCACGGTGCCGGGCACGCCCACCGCCAGGTGGGTGTACAGCGAGCGGCCGTCCGCCACCTTGCCTTGCGCGTCCAGATACATGTCGCGGCTGGCCTTGGCCGGCGCGGTTTCGCGGAAATCCAGCGCGATATTGCGGCCGCTCTTGGCGTCGTGCAGCACCATGAAGCCGCCGCCGCCCAGGTTGCCGGCATTGGGTAGGGTCACCGCCAGCGCGAAGCCCACTGCCACCGCGGCGTCCACCGCGTTGCCGCCCTGGCGCAGGATGTCCAGCCCCACTTGCGAGGCCAGCCCCTGCTCGGTGGCCACCATGCCGTTGCGCGCATGCACCGGATGGAAAATGTCGTAGTCGTAATCGTATTTGACCTGCGGCGCGGCCGGCGGACTCAGCGCCAGCGCCGGCGCGTTGAAGCCCAGGCTCAGGCCCAGCGCCAGCGCGCTGAGCAGCAGGCGTTTACGGGTGCGGAATGCCATCATGATCGTTCTCCTTTGTCATTATGGGTTTTTTGTGATTGCGAGGACATTCTACGGTGCGTTTCTTCAGTGCAAAAGCCTGATTTTGCATGCCAAATGATTTGAAAATTACCGGAATACGTACCTATAAAGAATCGAGCTTCATATGCAACGGATTGAGGGGGAAACCATGAGCATATCCCAGCGCTTGTTATTGACCTTGGCGGTGGCCCTGCTGGGCCTGTTCGCCGTTGGCAGCTACGGCCTGCTCCAACTGCACCGGGCCAATGAGCGTTTCGATTACCTGCAGATCAACACCTTCCCCAGCATTCACGCGCTGGACCAAGCCTTGCAAGCGCAAACCGATATGCGGGTGCTGACCTATCGCCACGGCATCAGCGAAGACCCCAAGCTCAAGGCCGAGATCGAGGTCAGCATCGCCGAGCTGGACAAGCAGATGGATCAGGTGCTGGACAAGTACCAGAAAGAGCTGGTGTCCGATGACGAGGACCGGCGGCTGATAGAAAAGGACAAGGCGGACATCCAGGTATATCGCCAGCAGCGCAACGCGGTGTTCAAAATGTCGCGAGAGCAGCCGCCGGAGATCACCCGCAAGGAATTGGTGAGCGGGCCGTTGATGCCGGTGGCCAGAGCCGTGGTCAAGGACATCAAGGATCACATCGAATACAACTACAAGCTGACCAAGCAGCTGTCCGCGGATAACACCGTCGCCTATGAGCAGGCTTTCGTGTCCTCGCTGGTGGTGATCCTGGGCGCGCTCATCCTCAGCGGCGCGCTGGGCTTCACCTTGTTCCGCAACATCCGCCGCAGCCTGAACCTGATCGGCTCCACGCTGGACCGCGTCAGTTCCAGCAAGGACTTCCGCCTGCGCGCCGAAGTGGAGCGCATGGACGAAGTGGGCCGCACCGCCACCGCCTTCAACCGCTTGCTGGATGATTTGCAGCAAAGCTTCAAGGGCATACGCGACAGCATCGCCGAGATCGACAGCGCCACCTCCGGCCTGGCGGCCAACACCAATCAGATCGCGCGCAGCTCGGAACTGCAAAGCGAATCCGCCGGGGCGATGGCGGCGGCGGTGGAACAAATGACGGTGAGCATCAACCACGTGGCCGACAATGCGGTGGAAGCGCGCACCCAGGCGCAGCAGGCGGGCAGCATGGCCAGCGAAGGCGGGCAAGTGATTTCCGCCACCGTGCTGGGCATTTCCGAAGTGGCCGGCGCCATCTCCAATGCCGCGCAGCGCATCGAGCAACTGAAGGACGACAGCGCCACCATCGCCTCGGTGATGGGGGTGATCAAGGACATTGCCGATCAGACCAATCTGCTGGCCTTGAACGCGGCGATCGAAGCGGCGCGCGCCGGCGAGACCGGGCGCGGCTTCGCGGTGGTGGCGGATGAAGTGCGCAAGCTGGCGGAGCGCACCGCCAAGTCCACCACCGAAATCGCCACCATCATCAACAAGATGCAGGGCAGCACGCTGGACGCGGTGCAGAGCATGGAAAAAGTGGTGGAGCAGGTGCACCAGGAAACCGACAATGCCCGCGAGGCCAATACCGTGATCGAAAAAATCCAGGATAGCAGCGGCCAGGCGATGGCGCTGGTCAAGGATATTTCCGGCAGCATCAACGAGCAAAGCAGCGCCAGTAACACCATTGCGCAGAAAGTGGAGCAAATCGCGCAGATGGCGGAGGAAAACGCCTCCGCTTCCAGCGCCTCCGCCGACGCGGCGGAGAAATTGCAGCGGCAGGCCAAGAATATCCTGCACACGGTCACGCAATACCAGGTTTAAAGCCGCTCACAAAACCCCGGGGCCCGCGTCGGCGCGCCTTGCCCCTGGTTTCGCTCTAGCTCGCAAGAGCGTAAGCACGGTTTTAGCACCGCGCGACGATTGGTATGTAATAGATATTCAAAATTAGAACTTTCTCTGGGTTTTTCGCTGCGCCTATAACAAGACATAGGTGTCGGGCGAAGAAACGGAGAAACAAAATGAATATCTCACAACGGCTCATGCTGACCATGATGGTGGCCATGCTGGCCTTGATCGGTATTGGCAGTTACGGCTTGTGGCAACTCAAAAGCGCCAATGCGCGTTTTGACTATCTGAAGGTGAATACCTTCCCCAGCATCCGGGCGCTGGACCAGGGCTTGCTGGCCTTGACCAAGATGCGCGTCGCCGCGTATCGCCACGGCATCGCCGTCGACGCCAAGAGCAAGGCGGACGCCGAGGCGCAGATCGCCGAAGGCGACAAGGCGCTGGAGCAGGTGCTGGCCAGTTATGAGAAAGACCTGCTGTCCAATGACGCGGACCGCAAGCTGTTGCAGCAGGACCGGGCGGATCTGCAAGCCTACCGCAATAATCGCGAGAGCTTTTTGAAGGCTTCGCGCGAGCATCCGGGCGCGGCGACGCAGGCCATGCTGGTGGCTGGGCCGATACCGGACTCCGCCAAGGCCTTGGCCAAAGACCTCAACGACCACATCGACTTTAACTACGCGCTGGCGGACAGCCTGTCCAAGGACAATGCCGCCGCCTATACCTTGGCCTTCGGCAGCTCGCTGGCGGTGATCGCCGCCTGTCTGCTGCTCAGCGGCGCGCTGGGCTGGGTGTTGTTCCGCCATATCCGCCTGAGCCTGCACCAGATCCGTTCCACGCTATTCAATGTCAACCAGCAAAAGGACTTCCGCCTGCGCGCGCCGGTGGGGCGCATGGACGAGGTGGGGGAAACCGCTACCGCCTTCAATCAGTTGCTGGACAATCTGCAACGCAGCTTCCAGGAAATCCGCGACAGCATCGGCACCATAGACGGCGCGATGTCCGGCTTGGCCAATAACACTCATGAAATCGCGCGCAGCTCGGAAGTGCAGAGCGAATCGGCGGCGGCGATGGCGGCGGCGGTGGAACAGATGACGGTGAGCATCAACCATGTCGCCTCCAGCGCGGTGGAAGCGCGCGGCCAGGCGCAACAGGCCGGCGAAATGGCCACCGAGGGCGGGCAGGTGATTTCCGCCACCGTGCGCGGCATCACCGAGGTGGCCGGCGCGATCACCGACGCCGCCGAGCGTATCGGGCAATTGAAAGAAGACAGCGCCACCATCGCCTCGGTGATGGGGGTGATCAAGGATATCGCCGACCAAACCAATCTCTTGGCCTTGAACGCGGCGATTGAAGCGGCGCGCGCCGGGGAAATGGGACGCGGCTTCGCGGTGGTGGCCGACGAGGTGCGCAAGCTGGCGGAACGCACCGCCAGCTCCACCACCGAGATTGCCGCCATCATCAACAAAATGCAGAGCAGCACGCTGGAAGCGGTGCAGAGCATGGAAAAAGTGGTGGAACAAGTGCACCAGGAAACCGCCAACACCCGCGCCGCCAATGACGCCATCGACCAGATCCGCAGCAGCAGCGGCAAGGCGATGGAACTGGTGCGCGATATTTCCAACAGCATCGCCGAGCAAAGCGTGGCCAGCAACACCATTGCCCAGCGGGTGGAACAGATTGCGCAGATGGCGGAGGAAAACTCCTCGGCGTCCAATGGCTCGGCGGATGCCGCCGGCCAATTGAGCCGACAGGCGCGGGTGATTCTGCAGACGGTGTCCGCCTATCAGGTGTGAGCGGCGGCGGAATGCGTAAAGGCGGCGCGGCAGAGTTGCCGGCGGCCGCCTTTACGCGTGCGGGCTCAAAGGGCTTGAGCCGCGGGAGGCTTATTCAGCCTGTTGCTTGTCCGCCTTGTCCTTCTTGGCGCGCTTCTGTTCTTTCTTCTTGACCGGCTTGTCGGTCATCGGGTGCTTCAGCACCTTGGCGGCCAGCTTGCGCGCCGATTTGGTCGCCTTCTTCTGCCCGCGCACCTTGTCCGCCAGCGCTGCCAGTTTCTTGACGGAACGTTTGCTCTTGGCCATCTGACTCTCCTTTACGGATTGATGAATCGAAGCCCCATGGTAAGGCGCGGGACAAATTAAGCACCGGACCTTTAGGCCATTGACGGAACGGGATTCAGGGGAAAGCGAGGCGGGGTGGAACGGAAGGGTGCGTGCGGCGCCGGCTGGGCGAGTCACCCGCCTGTGGTTTTTATCCGGCACCAAGAGGGTAGGGTGAATGGATCAAACAGGTGACTCGCGCAACCGCCTTGTCAGCCGCGCGCAGCAAGGATTGCAGGCTTTGTACCATAGTTTGCCGGCGGCAGCCATTGCCAGATTCCCCAAGTGCGGCGCTGACAAGGCCCAGGCCTGGAGCGGCCCGGGCCGGACGGCGGCCTCAGGCGGGCGGCGGCGCCTCAGCGCCTTGTTCCTGTTGGCCGGCGGACATCATGACTTCCAGGTGGTGGAAAACCCCCAGGGGCAGACCGCGCTGCAGGCTGAAATCCAGCAAGTCCATATCGCGCACGATGCGGCCAAGCAGGCCGTTGCCGGCATGGTCGGGGTAATCGTGGAAGAGCTGGAGCAAGGCGGCGCCGTAGCGTTCGCCCAGATCAAACGCCTCGGGAAAGGTGCGGCATTGGGGCACCCGCCAATAGTGCGGGTAGTTGCGATCCGGCGCCGGGCCGACAAAGGGCAGCCCGGCTTCGCGGCGGTCCCGTTCCCGGTAATGAGCGCGCAGGCTCAGGATTTTAACTTTGCTCATGGCGCGCCTCCTGCAGGTGGATGGACGCGGGGACGGATGGGCTGCCGGGCAAGCGCCAGGCCGGGGCGGGGGATGGAAGGGAGACGATGCGGAGACTCCGCTGGGTAGACTTCAACATTGCAACCTCCTCAAGCTGATGCCAGCCTGGCCGCGGGGCGCGGTTAGGCGGGCGCATGACAAGGTTGGCCTACCGGGAGACGTTCATACCGGCGCACCCATGGGGTGCCCTCGCCATGGCCCGCCCGAATGGGCAAAGCAATAGCGAGAACGTCTCTCTCGGGAGGCCAATCCCGAACGCCGCAGTTGCAGCGGCGCGGGGCTATTGTTGGCGAGGCGGGCCTTGGCTGTCAATGCAGCGCCGGCCGGAATAAAGCCAACGCCCCGCGGGCGAGGCCGGCGGGGCGGGGCTTGAAGCGGGCGAAGCTTACAGTTTGAAGGCGAGCGTGGTCTGCTGCAGCCGCTCCGCCACCACCGCCAGCTCGCGGGTGGCTTGCGAGAACACATCGACGGCCACGCCGTTTTCCTTGGACATCTGGGCAATCGCCTCCACGCGGCCGGCCAGGTCGGTGCTGGCCTGGCGCTGCTCCTGCATCGCCAGCGCGATATCGCTGATGGCGCTGACCACTTCTTCCGCCCGTTCTTCCACCGAGCTGATGGTGGTGGAGACGTGCTCCGACGATTCCACCACCTGGCTGACGATGTGGCGGCTGCTGCGCATGCTGTCCACCGCGTCCTTGGCGCCGGCCTGGATCTTGGCGATCATCTGGGTGATTTCGGTGGCGGAGCCGGTGGTGCGCTCGGCCAGCTTGCGCACTTCGTCGGCCACCACCGCGAAACCGCGGCCCTGCTCGCCGGCGCGCGCGGCTTCGATCGCGGCGTTGAGCGCCAGCAGATTGGTCTGGTCCGCCACTTCCTTGATCACGGTGGCGATGCTGCTGATCATCTGCGCCTGTTCCGACAGCGATTCCAGATTATTGGCCGAGGTGGCCACGCTATCGTTGACCTTGCGCACTTGCTGGGTGGAGTCCTGCACTTCCTTATTGCCGATCTTGGCCTGGCTGCCGGCTTCGCTGGCCTGGGAGTCCGCCAGCGAGGCGTTATTGGTGCATTGGTCGATGCTGACGGTCAGTTCCTCGATCGAGGCGGCGGCGCTGGAGGTGGCGTTGACCTGCTGGCCTATGCTGGCGCTGACTTGTTCGGTGGAGGCGGCCAGTTGCTCGGCGGTGGCGGCCACGCTGGTGGCGGAGTTGATGATGTCGCCGACGGTGACGCGCAGTTTCTTCTGGGTATCGGCCAGCGATTGCATCATCTGCGCCACTTCATCCTTGCCCTGAACCTTGATTTCGCCGCCCAGATCGCCGCTGCCCAACTGGAACAAGGCCGCCATCGCGCTCTTGAGGCTGCCGATGATGCCGTTCTGTATCATCAGGCCCAGCGCCAGCAGGATCAGCAGCGCCGCGACCAGCACGCCGATGACGACGTTGCGCGCGTGCTGGTATTTGGCGTCGGCGTCTTTCAGCGCCTGGTCCGCCAGCTTGACGTTGATGTCGACGATTTCGCTCATGATATCGTCGACGATCTGGAATTTGGGCCGGCACTCCTTGGACATCTGTTCCAGCGCTTTCTTGTTGTTCACGCCGTCGCCGGTGTCGGCGTAGCTGAGGTCGCGGACTTTTTTACAGGCTTCCTCCATGGCCGGCCAGGCGGCGTCAAAACGTTTGAGCGCGTCCACTTCCGGCGGGGTGAGTACGGTTTTGCGATAGAGATCCATCAGCCGGTTCATTTCCGCTAAGAATTTGGAACGGTTGGCTGTGACCTGATCCATCTGCTTTTTTTCGGTTTCGGCGATAAAGCGGTAATCAGCGCGGTTGATGTAAATCGCGTTTTGGTTGGCCACCGCCACCCAGTTGACCGGCATCAACTGGTTGTCATGCATGCTGATGGTCAGTTGATTCATGTCCGAGGTGCTGCTGACGCCGACGGTGCCGATGATCAGACAGGCCAAAACGCCCAGTGCGATCAGGCCGAAGATTTTGACCCGGATGCTGAACTGCGCAAGAAAGTTTCCCATCGCTCGCTCCCTAAGTGCCGCATTGTTTTTTGAACCTACTGTTATAAGTGTGTAGTGCAGCTGTATATATCTTGCAATCGCGGAGTGGTAGCGGGCGACAAGCGGCAAGCTCTTGGCGATAATAGGTTTTTCCAGGGAGATGAACGGCAGGCGGAGATTGAAATTGGCCAGCCAGCGCTTATCTTGGAGATACATGTCCATGCCGCGGCGGCGCTTGCGCGCCGGCACGGCGGGAACGGGGCGTTGGATGGTGAGTCCGACTCAAGCATCAGCATAAAAAAGCGGTTCCAAGAGCCTGTCCAAATGAAAGCCATCACAGTAGCCACCTACAACATCCACAAAGGCATGTCGCCGCTGAACCGCCATGTGCGGCTGGGCGACATGGCCTCCGCGCTGGAATCCATAGACGCCGATGTACTGTTTCTGCAGGAGGTGCAGGGCCGCAACGTGGAGCGCGCCTTGCAGCACGCCAGTTGGCCCAAGCTGCCGCAACACCATTTCCTGGCGCGGCGGCTGGATCACAAAGCGGCGTATGGCCTGAACGCGGCGTATGAGCATGGCCACCACGGCAATGCCTTGCTGACCCGTTTTCCGATCAATACCTGGTGCAACCGCGATATCTCGGTCAACCGTTTCGAGAGCCGTGGGCTGCTGCACTGCCAAGTGACGCCGGCCGGCTGGAAGCGGCCGGTGGTGACCTTGTGCGGGCATTTCAATCTGTTGGCGCGGGACCGGCGCAAGCAGTACCTGGACCTGGCGCGCTATGTGCGCGAGAACGTGCCGGCCGATGTGCCGCTGATCCTGGCCGGCGATTTCAACGATTGGCGCGAGGAGGCCACCGAGCAGTTGATGGACAGCCTGGGCCTGGTGGAGGTGTTCGATCAGCTGTTTGGCCGCCATGCGCGCAGTTTCCCGGCGCGGCTGCCGATGCTGGCGCTGGACCGCATCTATGTGCGCGGGCTGAAGCCGCTGGAGGCGGAGGTGCTGAAGGGGGCGCCGTGGTCGCGGCTGTCGGATCATTTGCCGTTGGCCGCCAGTCTGGTGCCGGCGTAGTGCCTGTTTACGATCGTTGCGCGTCGTGAGGCGTGGCATCAGTTGAATCCGCTACGCGGATAAGGAACAGGGCGCCGCAATGCGGCGCCCTGTCGCATTGCGGCGTGTCAGATGTGGAAGCGTTCCACCACGTTCTTGAGCTTGCTGGCGTGGCCGTTGAGTTCGCTGAGGGTGGCGCTGGCGCCTTGCGCCACCTCGGAGGTGCTGCGGGTCATGCCGTTGATGTGCTCGGTGGTGTGGGCGATATTGCCGACGGCGGTGGATTGCTCGCGGGTGGCGTGGGTGATCTGGGTGAAGGTGTCCACCACTTGCCGCATCAGGCCGCCGATGTTCTCGATTTCGCTGGCGGCGCCCTGGGCCAGGTCCACGCTTTGATCCACGGTGGAACGCGCCTGCTGCATGCTGGCGACGGTGCCGGCGGTTTGCTGGCGCATGCCCTGGGTCATCTGGGTGATTTCGGTGGTGGCCTGGGCGGTGCGCTCGGCCAGCTTGCGCACTTCGTCGGCCACCACGGCGAAGCCGCGGCCCATTTCGCCGGCGCGGGCGGCTTCGATGGCGGCGTTCAAGGCCAAGAGATTGGTTTGGTCGGCGATGTCCTTGATCACATTGACGATGGAGCTGATTTCCTCCGAGCGGGTGCCCAGCGAGTTCAGGGTGTCGCTGAGGCTGGACATGGCTTGCGACAGTTTGCCGACTTCGGCGGACACCTGATGCACGGCCAGGCGGCCGCGTTCGGCGCTGCTATTGGCCTGGGAGATGATGGCGTTGGCGTCGGCGGTGGTGTCGGCGACATGGGTGACGCTGACGGTGATCTGCTCGATGGTGGCGGCGCTGGAGCTGATGGCCTGGTTGACCTGATCGGCGTCGTCGCTGATGCGGCTGGTGGTCTGGTGCAGGGAGCCGACGGCGCTGACCAGCTGCCCGGCGTTGTTGTTGACTTCGCCGATCAGCCGGCGCAAGCGCTGGTTCATCACGCCGATCTGGCCCAGCGCGCTGGCTTCCGGCGCCTTGGGCACGTCCACCGCCAGGTTGCCGGAGGCGATTTCCTGCAGCACGCCTTCGATGTCGGTGACCGAGCCGCCCAACTGGGTGTGGATCTGACGCCGGCCCAGCAGGATCAGCAGCAGGATTTCGCCCACCAGCAGCACGATGGCTGTGAGGAATTGCAGCTGGCTATTGGACAGGCGGTCCTTGGCCTGCGCCAGCGCGGCATTGGTGCGCTGGTCCAGCAGCACGAAGAAGTCGTCGATGGGCTTCATGATCTGGGCCTTGAACTGGTGGTATTCCTTGCTGTGCACCAGTTTGCGCGCCAGTTCCATGTCCGGCTGGCCGCTGACGGTGTACTGGCCCTGGGCATCGGCGAACTTGCCCTTGACCGCGTTCATCGCCCGCACTTCCAGTTTGACCAGGCCGTCGGAATTGGCCTGCGCTTCCTTGAGCTTGGCGAACTCGCCCTCGGTGAAGCCGGCTTGCTGCATCAGGGTTTGCAGCGGCACGGTTTCGCTGTCCGGCCGGGGTTTGTCCTGGCCGGCGGCGACGAAGTCCCAGTAGATGCGGTTGTACTCCTGCGGCCGCGGCGCCTTGCCGTTGCGGATGTCCAGCACCCGGTTGTATTGCTGCTCATAGCTGGGGTCGCCGGTGACGACATAGGTGCGGCCCAGCCTGGTCAGGTCATCCGAGCTTTGTCGCAGTTCCGAGGCCAGCAGGTAGGAGTGGTAGCGGTTTTCGCTGGCCTCGTTCATCGCGCCCACGGCCTGGCGCATGGAGATGAAGGTGTAGATCACGCCGATAAAGGTGAGCGCGATGAGCAGCAGCAGGCCGGTGATGGCCTGGCTGGCGCGAAAGTTTTTCATGTGGAGATCTCCTCGCAGTACTGCAGACTATTGTGGCGGTGGCCGGTCAAGGGCGGGGTCCATGACCCGTGGAGGCGTGGCCGGCAATGGGTTCTCCGGGTTGGGGAGCGGGAGCGGTGTCGGCATGGAAGCGCTGCATCTGGGCGTGCACTTGGTCCGCATGGCCGCGGCTTTCCGCCGAGATGGCGGCGAGTTCTTCCACCAGGCCGGCGTTGTGCCGGATGGCGGCGCTCAATTGCTGGATGGTGGCGTTGATTTGTCCCACGCCGTGCGCCTGTTCGTTGGCGGCGGCGGCGATTTCATGGATCAGGCCGGCGGTTTTGGCGCTGGAGGCGACGATGGCCGCCAGTTGCGCGCCGGCCTTGCCGGCGAGCTGGACGCCGTTGGCGGCCATGCCGCTGATTTCGCGCGCCGCCACCTGGCTGCGTTCGGCCAGCTTGCGCACTTCCTGGGCCACGATGGAGAAGCCGCGGCCTTGCTCGCCGGCGCGGGCGGATTCGATGGCGGCGTTGAGCGCCAGCAGATTGGTTTGATAGGCGATGTCGTCTATCACCGAGATGTGTTCCGCGATGCGCTGCATGCTGAGCACGGTGTGCTGGACCACTTCGCCGCCGTGGCGCGCGTCTTCCGCCGCCTGCATGGCCATGGTTTCGGTGAGCTTGGCGTTGTCGCTGCTCTGGCTGACGGCGGAGGAGATCTGCTCCAGCGAGCAGGCGGCCTCGGCCAGGCTGGCGGCCTGGCCGCTGGTATTGCGCGAGAACTGCTGCGAGGTGCGGTTGATTTGCGCCGACATCATCGACAGATGGCCGGCGCCGCGCCGTGAATCGTCGATCGCCTGGCTGAGCGTGGTGACGGTTTGCAGTATCGCTTCCGCCAGGCTGCCGCGCGGGTAGCCGCCGGGCGGGGCCGCCGCGGCCAGCTTGCCGGCGGCCACCGCCTGCATCAGCCGGGTGACGCGCAGCGGTTCGTCGCCCAACATCGCGAACAGCCGGCGGTATATCGTCCAGAACATCAACAGTCCCAGCGCGCAGCCGGCCAGCATCAGGCCGATGACGATGGCCAGCCAGAGTCCGGCCCGTTCCCGCGCGCTGGCGACGGCGCGGTTGGTGCGCTGTTCCATCAATTGGTAGAAGGCGTCCACCGGCTGCATGATGGCGGCCTTGTCCACATGGTATTGGTGGTCGTGCAGAATGCGCCTGGCCAGCTCCGGGTCCGGCGGGCCTTGCCGGCTGTAGCCGCCCTGGCCGTCGGCGAAGCGGCCTTTCATCGCGTTCATCGCCGCGGTTTCGGTGGCGACCAGGCGGTCGGAATTGGCCTGGGCCTGGCCCAGCATGTCGAATTCCCGCTGGCTGAAGCCGGCCTGGCGCATCAGTTGCTGCAGCGGGACGGCGGGGCCGTCCGGCTGCGGCTTGTGTTCGTCCGCGGCCATGAAGTCCCAGTAGATGCGGTTGTAGTGCTGAGGGCGCGGCAGCTGGCCGTTGCGTATCGCCAGCACCGCCCAGTACTGGCGTTCGTAGCGCGGGTCTCCGGTTTCGGCGTAGGTGCGGACCAGGCGGGTGAGGTCGTCCGAGCTTTGCCTCAACTCATTGGCCAGCAAATAGCTTTGATTGCGCTGCGCCTCGGCCTGGGCCTGTAAATCCAGTTCTTGCCGCAGCCGCAATGTGCAGAGCAGGAGCAGCAACAAGAGCAGGGCGAAGACGCCGGCGCTGGCCGTCAGCAGTGATTTGATGCTCAGTTTCATAGGCCTCCCGCCATGCCGCTTGTTGCCCGGCCCGTGCCGGCGCGGTGCCGGCTGTTATCGTTATAGGTAGTTGTGCTTGCATTGCCAGCTATCCGCGCCCGGTTTCTGTTTTTTATAAAACAATCCATTTCTTGACTACTTACCGTGCGAACACTTAAGTAAAAACAGTGAGTTAAAACCCATCTGGCGTCTGCTTTGGGAATGGATATGGCATTGCATCTGGAAACCGCCGATGGCTGGGCCTGGGCCAGCCTGAGCGGGGAGTTGACGGTCTATACCGCGGCGCAGCTGAAAAGCGAGCTGCTGCCCTTGCTGGAGTACGAGGCGGTGTCGCTGGGTTTTGCCGGCGTCACCGAGCTGGACGGCTGCGCGGTGCAATTGCTGCTGGTGTTTGGCCGGCAGGCGCGGCGCGTGGAGTGGCGAGCGGACAATCCCTTGCTGTGCGAGGCGTTTGGGCTGCTGGGGGTGACACTGACGCCGCCGCCGGGAGGCGTTGGTGGACTGGGCTAAGGCCAGGGCGATTTTCCTGGAGGAGTCGCGCGAGTTGTGCGCGGCGCTGGAGGGCGCCTTGCTGGACCCGGTGGCCTTTCCCGCCAATGCCGAGACTTTCAATTTGTTGCTGCGCACCGCGCACACCATCAAGGGTTCGGCCGGCACTTTCGGCTACGAGGCGCTGGTGGCCTTCGCCCATGCGCTGGAGAGCGTGCTGGAGCGCTTGCGCGGCGGCAAGATCACGCTTGGCGACGAATTGGTCAGCCTGCTGCTGGCTGGCAACGATCATCTGCGGCGCATGCTGGACGCGGTGGAGGCGGTGGCGGTGGACGCCGAGCCGGATTGGCCGGACGGCGCGCCGCTGTTGCAGCGCTTGCAGTTGTTCCTGCTGGAGGACGCGGCATGCGCGGTTCCGGGCGAGGAGGCGCTGGACGCCGCCGCCACGCCTTGCTGGCAGTTGTCGCTGCGTTTCTATCCCGATTTGTTCCGCGACGGTTTCGATCCCTTGGCCTGCCTGCGTTATTTGGCGCAGTTGGGCCGCTTGAGCGCGGTGGCGCCGGTGTGGCCGCCGCTGCCGGAGTTCGCCGAACTGGAGCCGACGGATTGCCTGCTTGGCCTGGAGTTGAGCCTGGAGAGTTCGGCCAGCCTGGAGCAGGTGCGCGATGCGTTCGAGTTCATCGCCGAGGGCAGCCTGGTGGGGATATTGCCGCCGCATGCGCCGCTGGCGGCGTTCCGCGCGCTGGCGGAGCGGCTGGGCGCGTCGATAGAGCCGCAGTTGGAGCGCTGGCTGGCGCGCGGCGCGCTGACGCCGATGGAGGCG
>NZ_JAJOHW010000086.1 GCF_021129195.1 Chromobacterium aquaticum
GGCTTGGCTTCCGGCTTGGCGGCCGCGGCTTGCGGCTTGGGCTCGGGCTCGGGTTTCGGCTCAGGCTTGGCTTCCACCACCGGCGGCTTAGGCTCGGGCTTGGCTTCCACGACTTGCGGAGCAGGCGCGGGCGCCGGTTCCGGCGCCTTCACCGGCTCAGCCGGGCGGGATTCCGCTGCGGCCGGCTGAGCGGCTGCGGCGTCTTCCGGACGCACCACGAAGCGCTTCTTGCGAGTCTCAACCTTGACGGTGCTGCCGTCGGCGGTCTTGATCTCGCTGGTGGACTTGCGCGTCAGCGCAATGCGCGACTCTTCGTCGCGCGCGCCATGGGAGCGCTTCAGATAGTCAAGAAGCTGGGACTTGTCTTGCGCGGATAGCGCGTCATCCGGCGAGCGCTTGCTCACGCCGGCCGCGCCCAGCTGTTCCAGCAGGCGTTCCGGTGTGAGGTTCAGCTCACTGGCAAATTGTTTTACGTTTGTCAAAACCATGCGTCTTCCCAAATTCTGTAAATTCTTTCCGGACAGGCCTTACTGGTCGAACCAGTGCTCGCGCGCCTTCATGATGACGGCGCGGGCGGTCTCGGCCTCCATGCCGGTCATGTCCACCAGATCGTCCACGGCCAGGTCGGCCAGGTCGTCGCGGGTGATCACGCCGCCATCGGCCAGCTTGCGAACCAGCTCGGCGTCCAGGCCCTCGATATCGCGCAGGCCATCGGAAACGCTTTCCACTTTTTCTTCGGACGCAATAGCCTGTGTCAAAAGAGCGTCACGCGCGCGGCTGCGCAGGTCGTTGACCAGCTCCTCATCAAACCCTTCAATTTCCAGCATTTCCGCAATCGGCACATACGCCACTTCTTCCAAAGCGGCGAAGCCTTCTTGCACCAGTACGGCGGCGACATCCTCGCTCACGCCCAGGGCGTTCACGAACAGATCGCGCACAGCGGCATCTTCCGCCTGGTGTTTTTCTTCTGCCTCGGCAACGGTCATGATGTTGAGGTACCAGCCGGTCAACTCGGCGGCCAGCTTGACGTTCTGGCCGCCACGGCCGATGGCCAGCGCCAGCTGTTCCTCTTCCACCACCACGTCCATGCTGTGGTTGTCTTCGTCCACCATGATGCGGCTGACTTCAGCCGGCGACAGCGCGTTGATCACGAACTGAGCCGGTTCCGGCGCCCACAGCACGATGTCGATGCGCTCGCCGCCCAACTCCTGGCTGACCGACTGCACGCGCGAACCGCGCATGCCGATGCAGGTGCCTTGCGGATCGATGCGGGCGTCATTGGCCTTGACGGCGATCTTGGCGCGCATCCCCGAATCACGCACGGCGGCCTTGATTTCCAGCAGGCCTTCGTCGATTTCCGGCACTTCCAGTTCGAACAGCTTGGTCAGGAACTCCGGAGAGGTGCGCGACAGCACCAGCTGCGGGCCGCGGCCCAGGCGATCGATGCGCAACAGGAAAGCCTTGACGCGGTCGCCCACGCGCAGGTTTTCCTTGGGGATCATCTGATCGCGCGGCAGCACCGCTTCCAGCTTGCCGCATTCGACGATGGCGTTGCCGCGTTCGATGCGCTTGATGGTGCCGGTCACCAGGTGCTCGCGGCGCTGCAGGAACTCGTTCAGCAACTGTTCGCGCTCGGCGTCGCGAATGCGCTGCAGAATCACTTGCTTGGCGGTTTGCGCGCCGATGCGGCCAAACTCCACGGCCTCCATCGACTCTTCGATGTAAGCGCCCAGCTCTATGCGCGGATCGCGCTCACGAGCGTCGACCAAGCCGATTTCCTTGCTTTCCGATTCCAGCAGCTCGTCTTCCACCACCAGCCAGCGGCGGAAGGTCTGGTACTGACCGCTGTGACGATCGATTTCGACGCGCACGTCCATCTCGTCATCGGTAAATTTTTTCTTGGTTGCCGAGGCAAGCGCCATTTCAAGGGCGGAGAACACCACATCCTTGCTGACATTCTTTTCGCTCGCCAGGGCATCCACCAGCAACAAAATCTCGCGACTCATTCATTCCTCTCCGATTTTTGTCCTTTTGCGTGGCTTTATGGCCGTCCAGACATCAAAACTCAGGCTCTAGCCTGGCCTTGTCGATATTGGCAAACGGAATCGCCACGATGCGGCCATCCACATCCAGCTTCACAGAGTCTTCCTCGACCCCGGCAAGACGACCGGTAAATTTCTTCTGCTGCTCGATCGGCATGCGCGTCTTGATCTTGGCAAGCTTTCCAGCGAAGCGGACGAAATCAGCCTCTTTCTTCAGCGGACGGTCCAAGCCCGGCGAAGACACTTCGAGTCGCTCGTAGTCGATGTTCTCGACCATGAAAAGGCGGGTAAAGTGATTGCTCACCTGGACGCAGTCTTCCACGGTGATGCCACCCGGCTTGTCGATAAAAACGCGAAAACCGCCCCCTGGGGTCATTTCAAAGTCGACCAACTCATAGCCGAGACCCGGCAGGGTGTTTTCCAGCAGCAAACGAACATCCATTGCTTTTTCCACAAATAAAAAATGGGCGAAACGCCCATCCCTAACCGACGCGATTGTAACCTATTCCATTGAAAAAGAAAACCGGCGCGCCGCCTTCCCCACTCCGGCGGCGGCGGCAGTTTGCAGCGGACTTCTTTGCGAGCGGTTCCAGTTACGGTACATTACCGAGCACTCAAACAGCAGTTTGACGTCAGAACCTGTTTACGATCTGCTGCGCGTCGGCGATACGGCGTTGAAAACGGCTTCGAAATGCTCATGTACCAACCGTACATTCCGCTTTCTCAGCCGTTTTCGCCTTGTCTCGCCTTAGCTCGCGAGATCGTGAACACGTTCTCAGTGGCGCCCAAGCCGCCACGACATAACAAATATATAGTCACCAAATAGGTACGACGCCCGCCGGCGCGCGACACGCTGGCGCGACTCTCGTTAACCAGCACGATGGAGAAACCGGGATTTATGGAAAAGGTGTGGCTCAAAAACTACCAGCCGGGCGTAGCTCACGAAATCGACATCAATCAGTTCCAGTCCGTGGTCGAGGTCTTCGACCGCAGCGTCAAGAAATTCCATGACCGCCCGGCGCTGGCCTGCATGGGCAAGGAGCTCAGCTATAGCGAAATGGATCAGCTCTCCGGCCGCTTCGCCTCCTTCCTGCAGCACAAGCTGGGGCTGAAAAAGGGCGACCGCGTGGCGGTGATGATGCCCAATCTGCTGCAATACCCGATCGCGGTGTTCGGCACGCTGCGCGCCGGCGGCACCGTGGTCAACGTCAACCCGCTGTACACCCCGCGCGAGCTGGAACACCAGTTGAAGGATTCCGGCGCGGAAACCATCGTGATCCTGGAGAACTTCGCCAGCGTGCTGGAGCAGGTGCTGCAGCGCACCCAGGTCAAGAACGTGGTGATCGCCTCCATCGGCGAGATGCTGGGCTTCGCCAAGGGCATGCTGGTCGATTTCGTGGTGCGCAAGGTCAAGAAGATGGTGCCGCCGTGGCGCCTGCCCGGCCACATCCGCTTCAAGGACGCGCTGGCGCAAGGCGCGAGCGCGCCGTACCAGCCGGTGGCGCTGAGTCACGACGACATCGCCTTCCTGCAATACACCGGCGGCACCACCGGCGTGTCCAAGGGCGCGATGCTGGTGCACCGCAATATCGTCGCCAATATGCTGCAGGCCGGCGAATGGGTGAAGCCGGCGATCCGCCCGGGGCAGGAAATCATCGTCACCGCGCTGCCGCTGTATCACATCTTCTCGCTGACCGCGAATCTGATGGTGTTCACCGAGATGGGCGCGCTCAACATCCTGATCACCAATCCGCGCGACATCCCCGGCTTCATCAAGGAGATGAGCAAATACCCGATTACCTGCATGACCGGGGTCAACACCCTGTTCAACGCGCTGCTGAACAATCCGGAATTCGCCAAGCTGGACTTCTCCACCTGGCGCCTGGCGCTGGGCGGCGGCATGGCGGTGCAAAAGGCGGTGGCAGACAAGTGGAAGCAGGTCACCGGCGTGACCCTGGTGGAAGCCTATGGCCTGACCGAGGCCAGCCCGGCGGTATGCATGAACCCGCTGGACCTGGCTGCCTACAACGGCACCATCGGCGTGCCGGTGCCCTCCACCGAGATGCAGTTGCGCGGCCCCGAGGGCGAGGAAGTCGCCCCCGGCGAGCAGGGCGAGTTGTGCATCCGCGGCCCGCAGGTGATGACAGGCTATTGGAACCGTCCGGACGAAACCGCCAAGGTGCTGAGCCCGGACGGCTTCCTCGCCACCGGCGACATGGCCATGCTGACGCCGGACGGCTTCGTCAAGCTGGTGGACCGCAAGAAGGACATGATCCTGGTGTCCGGCTTCAACGTCTATCCGAATGAGATCGAGGACGTGGTGGCCAGCCACCCGGGCGTGCTGGAAGTGGCTTGCATCGGCGTGCCGGACGACAAGTCCGGCGAAGTGGTCAAGGTGTTCGTGGTGCGCAAGGACCGCGCGCTGAGCGAGAAGGACATCGTCCAGCACTGCCGCGACAATCTGACCGGCTACAAGGTGCCCAAGCTGGTAGAGTTCCGCGACGAATTGCCCAAGACCAATGTCGGCAAGATCCTGCGCCGCGCGCTGCGCGACGAGAGCGGCGCCGCCAAGCCGGCCTGACCATGCCACGCAGATGAAATCGCCGCCGCCCGCTCCTGGGCGGCGTTTTTTTTGAGCGTGGGCGGCTACACTTGAAGCCTGACAGCCGCTCCTATCCAAATAACAGTTGTTTGTTCCGGGTGCACGATTATGTTGATGCTGCCGTTTTTCAAACTGATGGCCGAACGCCGCGCCAGCGACCTGTTCTTCACCAGCTTCTCCCCGCCGATGATCAAGCAGAACGGCGAACTGCTGCCGCTGAACGAAAAACCGCTGACCGCGGACATGGTCAAGCAGTTGGCCTACAGCCTGATGAGCGAGGAGGAGATCAGCTCGTTCGAGCAGGAGCGCGAGATGAATCTGGGCCATCCCGTCCCCGGCCTCGGCAGTTTCCGCATCAATATCTTCTGGCAGCGCGGCTCGGTGGGCATGGTGGTGCGCTACATCCTGCCCAACATCCCCTCGCTGGAGCAGTTGCAATTGCCGCCGGTGCTCAGCGAGCTGATCAAGCTCAAGCGCGGCCTGATCCTGGTGGTCGGCTCCACCGGCTCCGGCAAGAGCTCCACCGTGGCCGCGATGCTGCAAACCCGCAACCAGAGCATGAGCGGCCACATCCTCACCGTGGAGGATCCGATCGAGTTCCTGTTCCGCCACGACAAATCCATCGTCAACCAGCGCGAAGTCGGCTTCGACACCCTCTCCTACGCCCGCGCGCTGAAAAACGCGATGCGCGAAGCGCCGGACGTGCTGATGATAGGCGAGATCCGCGACCCGGAAACGCTGACCCAGGCGGTGACCTACGCCCAGTCCGGCCATTTGTGCATTTCCACGCTGCACGGCAACAACAGCTACCACATGCTGAGCCGGGTCATCAATTTCTTCCCGGCGGAAAGCCGCGCCGCGCTGCTGATGGACCTGTCCGCCGCGCTCAAAGCGGTGGTTTCGCAACGGCTGATCCCCACTCTGGACGGCGGGCGGGTGCCGGCGATCGAGATTCTGATCAACAGCGCGCGCATTTCGGAGTTGATCCGCAACGGAGAGATAGACAAAATCAAGGAAGCCATCGAAAACAGCATGAGCGATGGTTCGCAAACCTTCGAACAGGCGTTGTACCGGCTGTATAGCGCGGGCCGCATCAGCCTGGACGAGGCACTGAGAAACGCCGACTCACCCACCAATCTGTACTGGCTGATCAATCAGACCAAGGAAAAACCGGCGAGCGGCGACAACAAGAAACCCGATGGCGGCGAGCCGCCAAGCTTCGACAGCATCAAACTGGACCTGTAACCCACCCATGATCACTCTTTACGGCATCCCCAACTGCAGCACTGTCAAGAAAGCCCGCCAATGGCTGAGCGACAACGGCCTCGATTACCATTTCCATGATTTCAAGAAACAAGGCGTGGACGCCGCCAGCCTGGAGCAATGGGCGAGCGCGGTCGGCCTCGCCAAGCTGATCAATCGCCAGGGCACCACCTGGCGCGCATTACCGGACGAAGTCAAGGCCGGCGCCGAGCAATTGCCGGCCGCGCTGGCGCTGATGCAGGCCAACCCCTCGGTGATCAAGCGCCCTGTACTGGACGCCGGCGGCAAGATCAGCGTCGGCTTTATCGAAGCCGACTGGGCGGAGCGTCTGCTGAAATGAGCGCCACCCTAGAACTGGCGCGGCAGCTGATCCGGCTGGATTCGGTAACGCCACGCGACCAAGGCTGCCAGGAGCTGATGATAGCCCGGCTGGAAGCCATCGGCTTTCGCGTCGAGCGCATGCGCTTCGGCGAGGTCGACAACTTCTGGGCGCGCCGCGGCGACGCCGGCCCGCTGGTCTGCTTCGCCGGCCACACCGATGTGGTGCCCACCGGCCCGCTGGAGCAATGGGACAGCCCGCCGTTCGAGCCCACGGTGCGCAACGGCCTGCTCTACGGCCGCGGCGCCGCCGACATGAAGGCTTCGCTGGCCGCCTTTGTCACCGCCTGCGAAGACTTCGTCGCCGCCCGCCCCGACCACCCCGGCTCCATCGCCCTCTTGATCACCTCGGACGAGGAAGGCGTGGCGGTGGACGGCAGCGTCAAGGTGGTGGACGCGCTGGAGGCGCGCGGCGAGACCATGGACTATTGCATCGTCGGCGAACCCACCTCGGACCAGGCGCTGGGCGACACCATCAAGAACGGCCGCCGTGGCTCCTTGTCCGGCCATTTGATCGTGCACGGCATCCAGGGCCATATCGCCTATCCGCACCTGGCCAAGAACCCGGTGCACCTGATGGCGCCGGCGTTGGCCGAGCTGGCGGCGACGCGCTGGGATGAGGGCAACGCCTTCTTCCCGCCCACCAGCTGGCAGGTGTCCAATATCCACGCCGGCACCGGCGCCGGCAACATCATCCCCGGCCATTGCGACATCCGCTTCAACTTCCGCTTCTCGCCGGAGAGCAGCGCGGAATCACTGAAGGAGCGCGTCTGCGCCATCCTGGACCGCCATGGCCTGGGCTACGAGTTGCATTGGCAGCTGTCCGGCCAGCCTTTCCTGACCCAGCCAGGCAAGCTCACCGAGGCGCTTGGCCGCGCCATCGCCGAGATCGCCGGCCGCCAGGCGGAGTTGTCCACCACCGGCGGCACCTCCGACGGGCGCTTCATCAAGCGCGTCGCGAGCGAACTGGTGGAATTCGGCCCGGTCAACGCCACCATCCACAAGCTAAACGAGTGCGTGGAAGTGGCCGACATTGAACCGCTGTCGGCGATTTACCGGCGCACGCTGGAACTGCTGCTGAACGCTGTCTAAGCCGAATTCCGGCTATGCTGAAACCGGTTGCGCCTGGCGCGGCCGGTTTTTTTGCTTTGCGGCGCGCCGCCGTGGCGCGGCGTCGACGCTTCCCGTCTCCCGCCTGAATGCGGCGGCCTCCTGCGAAAGGTATGATCCGAACCATGGAAGTCGAAATCGCAAAAATATTCATCGCGCTGCTGGTGCTGGTCAATCCGCTGGGCGCCATTCCCATTTTCATCAGCCTGACGCCCACCTCCAACCAGCTGGAGCGCAAGAAGATCGCCAAGACCACGGCCATCGCCGTGGCCATCGTGCTCTGCCTGTTCGCCGTCGTCGGCGAGACCTTGCTGCGCTTTCTCGGCATCAGCGTCGGCTCCTTCCAGGTGGGCGGCGGCTTGCTGGTGATGCTGATCGCCATCGCGCTGATGAACGCCAAGCCAGGGCCGACCAAGACCACCAAGGTGGAACGCGAAGAAGCCGAGACCAAGACCAATATCGCGGTAGTGCCGATGGCCATCCCGCTGATGACCGGGCCGGGCACCATCTCCACCGTGATCATCTATGCCACCACCGCATCATCCTGGGTACAGGTGGTTTATCTTTTAGTGAGCAGTTTGCTGGTGGCGATCACCTGCTACGGCGCGCTGGTGCTGGCCTCGCCGCTGTCGCGGCTATTGGGGCAGACCGGCATCAACATCGTCAACCGGGTGATGGGCATGTTGCTGGCGGCGGTGTCGGTGGAAATCATCGTTGACGGAATTTATCGTCTTTTCCCGCAGCTAACCCGCTGAAAATCGCGCAGAATCTGCTTATTCGGCAACATTCTCGCACGCACAACATCAATACAGTCCCAAGCGATTTTCCTCCGCCCGCATCGCTTCCCCCTGGCAGCGGCGCGGGCGAATATCGCACAAAACACACTGTTTTTACTAGTATTTCTTGATTTAAACGCTGTCCTTGCAGTCTGCGCCTGTATATGGACAGATGACGCTGTATACACATTTTAAGGGTGAACTGTTCATTGTTTGTACCGATCCCAAGCAGTACTAATAAGGGGTTTTCATTCAATGGGCATTTCACCATGTCTAGCCAGCACGCCGTCCCCATCAAAATCTACCCCCGACTGACTACCGGCCGTTTCAACAATGCGCGAGTATTCATGGTGCTCGCCACCCAGCTGGCTTTCTTCGGCCTGCCCTGGCTGCAGTGGAATGGCCGCCAGGCGGTGCACCTGGATCTGGAGCAGCACCGCTTCCTGATCTTCGGCCTCACTTTCTGGCCCCAGGACTTCATTTACTTCGCCGCCTTGCTGGTGATCTGCGCGCTGGGCCTATTCCTATGGACGGCGCTGGCCGGCCGACTCTGGTGTGGCTATAGCTGTCCGCAGACAGTCTATACCCAGATCATGATCTGGATTGAGCGGCTGACGCAGGGCGACCACAATGCACGCCGCAAGCTCGACGCCGCGCCGATGAGCGTGAACAAATTCACGCGCAAGACGCTGTCCCACAGCTTGATGGGCCTGTTCTCCTTGTTGACCGGCTTCACCCTGGTCGGCTACTTCACCCCGGTGCGCGAACTGGCCGCCGCCGCGCCCAGCCTGGCCTACGGCCCGTGGGAAAGCTTCTGGATCCTGTTCTACGGCGGCTTCACCTGGCTGCTGGCCGGCGTGCTGCGCGAAAAAGTCTGCCTGCACATGTGCCCGTACGCCCGCTTCCAGGGCGCGATGTTCGACAACGACACCCTGATCATCTCCTACGATAACCGTCGCGGCGAGCCGCGTGGCAAGGGCAAGCAAGCGGCCGACAAGGCGCGCGGCAGCTGCATCGATTGCGGCATCTGCGTGCAGGTCTGCCCCACCGGCATCGACATCCGCAACGGCCTGCAATATGAATGCATAGGCTGCGCCGCCTGTATCGACGCCTGCGACCAGGTGATGGACAAGATCCACGCGCCGCGCGGGCTGATCCGCTACACCAGCGCCGCCGCGCTGGAAGCCGCCGACAAGCCGCAACGCGCCGGCGGCAGCCACCGTCCGCGTGTCATCGTCTACTCCAGTCTGCTGGCCGGCATCATCGCGCTGTCCACCACCGCGCTGATCCTGAAAAAGCCGTTCAAGGTGGATGTGTTGCGCGACCGCGCCATCCTGGTGCGCGCCACCGACGACGGCCTGCTGGAAAACAGCTACAACCTGAAGCTGATCAACACCAGCGAGCAGGCGCAGCGCTTCAAGATCCAGGTGGAAGGCCTGCCCAGCCTGAGGCTGGACAAGCCCGGACAGGTGGTCGAAGTGGCGCCCACCCGCACCGAAACCGTCACCGTCAGGGTGCAGGCCGAACCCGAACACGCTACCCGCGGCGCGCACGACATCTATTTCGTGGTCAGCTCGCTGAGCCATGACGGTAGTATCATCAGGGAAAAATCCAGCTTCATCGGCGAATGAACGCGTGTTTTAGCAGTCCATCAGCAGTCATGCCGCGGCGCGCCGCCGCCGCGGCTCAACCGCCAGGAATACCATGAGCAAGACCAGTCAACTGAGCCAGCGCTTCCGCCATGCCATCGAGCAGGGCCATCTGCGCCCCGGCGACCGCATGCCTTCGCTGCGCAAGCTATGCCTGGACCACAAGGTCAGCATCACCACCGCCCAGCGCGCCTACGCCGAATTAGAAAAACAAGGCCTGATCGAATCGCTGCCCCGTTCCGGCTTCCGGGTGCTGGGCCTGTCCTCGCTGTCATTGCGGCAGGCGCCGCCGCTGCCGGACCATCCCGGCGAATTCCGCGCCGAACACCTGACCATGGCGTTGCCCATGCCCTGGGGCTGCCCGTTCATGAACCCGGTGCTGATCAACACCACGCCGCTGACTCGCGCGCTGACCCGCGCGCTCAGCGATTACCGCTACGCGCTGTCCAGCACCGATAGCGAGGGCTACGAGGGCTTGCGCCGCGAGCTGGCGCTGCGCTACCTGGCCCAGGGCGTGGAGCTGGACGGCGAGGAGATGCTGATCACCTGCGGCGGCATGGAGGCGCTGAACCTGGCGATCCGCGCGGTGGCCCGCCTCAGCGGCAGCGATTGCATGCTGGTGATCACCCCGGCCTTCCCGCCCATCTTCGAGCAGCTGGAACAACTGGCGTTGCGCCCGGTGGGCTTTAACTGTCCACCCGGCCAGCCGCTGGACCTGGAGCGGCTGGAAGCATTGCTGATCCAGCATCAGCCGGCCGCCATCATCGCCATGCCCAATTTCCAGCACCCCACCGGCCAGGTGATGAGCGATTCGCAAAAAGCCGCGCTGCTGGCGCTGGCGGAACGCCACCGCGTGCCCATCATCGAGGACGACACCTACCGCGAGCTGTACTTCGGCGAAGGCGCGCCATTGCCGCTCAAGGCTTTCGATCAGCGCGGCAGCGTGCTGCACTGCTCCTCGTTCAGCAAATCGCTGGCGCCGGGCTACCGCGTCGGCTGGATCGCCGCCGGGCGCTTCCGCGACAGCGTGATGGGCTTGAAGCTGTGCAGCTCACTGGCCACGCCGCTACCCAGCCAGATGGCGCTGGCGCGGCTGCTGGCCGGCGGCCACCACGAGGACATGCTCAGCTTGCTGCGCCAGCGCCTGCAAAACAATCTGGCCGCGCTGCAACAGCAAATCGCCACCCATTTCCCAGCCGACTGCCGGATGGCGCTGCCGCTGGGCGGCTACTTCCTGTGGGTGGAACTGCCGCCCGGCGTCGACTGTCGCCGCTTGCTGCCGATGGCGATGCAGCAGGGCCTGCACTTCGCGCCGTCCCAGCTGTTCCACACCCCGGGCCAGGACGCCGGCAATGCGATGCGGCTGAACTTCAGCTTCTACGATCCGCTGCAGCAACGCTCCGGCGTGCCGCTGCTGGCTGAACTGCTCAGCCCGGCCAGCGCCTACTGACGCCGCGCGCAAAAAGCCCGGGACCAAGAACCTGTGCACGATCTCGCGAGCTAGAGCGAGACAAGGCGAAAACGAGCGAAAAAGCGGAATGTACAAGTGGTACATGAGCATTTTGAGCTTGTTTTTAACGCCGTATCGCCGAAGCGCAGCAGACATTGAACAGGTTCTAAGGTCCCGGGCGCGCATTCCACCCTGACTATTGCATCACCGCCCGCGTCGCCCACTGGCCGTTCTTGACCTCGGAAATCGTCACCGCCGCCTTATTGAGATCGCCCTTGGCGTTGAAGGAAAAATCGGTGCTGACCCCGACGTAGCTGAGCTTGGCCAATACCGGCATATAACGCGCCGGTTCCACCGAGCCCGCCTGCTGCATCGCGGCGGCCACCAGCATCATGCCGTCGTAGAACTGCGGCCCCAACCGCACCACATCCTGTTTGAAACGCGCCTGGTAGCGCTGGCGGAAAGCCTTGCCCGCCGGCCTGTCGTTCAGCTGGCCGCCGGGAATGCCGGCGAAGTGGCCGTTGGCGCTATCGCCGGCCAGGCTGAGAAAAGTCGGGGTCTGCAGCATGTCGCCGCCCAATAGCCTGGCGTCCAGCCCCAGCCGCTTCATCTGTTTGGCCATCGGCGCGGCCTGGGCGTCGGCGCCGCCGTAAAACACCACCTGCGGCCGCAGCGGCTTGACCGCAGTCAGGATGGCGGAAAAATCATTGGCCTTGTCATTGGTGTACTCGCGACGAGCGATCTTGCCGCCGCTGGCCTGTACCGCCTTGGCGAATTCGTCGGCGATGCCCTGACCGTAGGCGGTGCGATCGTCTATCACCACGATGCTGCTCGCCTTCAGCGTCTGCACCGCGAAACGTCCCAGCGCGGCGCCCACCTGGCTGTCGCTGCCCACCAAGCGGAAAGCGGTGCGGTAGCCCTGCTGGGTATAGGCGGGATTGGTGGACACCGACAGTTGCGGAATGCCGGCCGCGGCGTAGATGCGCGCCGCCGGGATGGATACGCCGGAATTGAAATGGCCGAGCACCGCCTTCACGCCGGCGTCGACGAAGCGCTGCGCCACCTGGGTGCCGATGCGCGGATCGGCCTGGTCGTCCTCCGCCAGCAGTTGGAAGCGCACCGGCTGGCCGCCGATCTGCGGCTTGCGCGCGTTCAGCTCGTCCACCGCCAGCCGCGCGGCGTTTTCATTGTCCTTGCCGTAATGCGCTTGCGGACCGGACAAGGGCGAGGCGAAGCCGATCTTGATCACGGTTTCGGCGGCGGCCGCCTGGACGCCCAGCAATAGCGCGGCGCCGGCGAACGCCGCCCGCAGGGGGATAATGGGTTTCATCTTGTCTCTCCTTTGTTTTGACATCGGTGCTGCGGAATACGACCGGCACCGCGGCAGCGGCGCCGGCCGGATACTAGTTCACATACCAGATGGTCTTGGTCTGCTGGTATTGCTCCAGCGCCTCCAGCCCCTTGTCGCGACCGCCGAAGCCTGATTGCTTGAAGCCGCCGAACGGCGTGGTGATATCGCCCTCGGAGAAGCCATTGACCGACACCGTGCCGGCGCGCAAGGCGGCGACGACGCGCTGCGCGCGCCTGACATCGCGGGTGTACAGCGAGGCGGCCAGGCCGAAAACGCTGTCATTGGCCAGGCGCACCGCTTCTTCTTCGCTGTCGAAGGTGCTCACCGCCAGGATCGGGCCGAAGATTTCCTCTTGGAAGATGCGCATCTTGGCGCTGACCTGGTCGAAGATAGTGGGTTCGATATACCAGCCACTGCCCAGCTCGGCGTGGATGCGGCCGCCATGAACCAGCCGCGCACCCTCGGCCTTGGCCGCTTCCAGATAGGCTTTCACCCGCTCGAAATGGGCTTGCTCCACCAACGGCCCCACCTGCACCGTCGGATCGGTGGGCAGGCCCAGCTTCCAGCCGGCCAAACGCCGCTTGAGCTTCTCCAACAAGGCGTCCTTGACGCTGGCGGCGACGATCAAGCGCGAACCGCAGCTGCAGTTCTCGCTCATATTCCAGAACGCCGCGGCCAGCACGTCGTCGACGATCTCGTCCAGCTCGGCGTCCTCGAACACCAGCTGCGGACTCTTGCCACCCAGTTCCAGCACCACTTCCTTCAGATTGCTGTCGGCGGAATAGCGCAGGAATAAACGCCCCACCTCGGTGGAGCCGGTGAAGGACACCATGTCCACGTCCGGATGCCGTCCCAGCGCCTCGCCCACAGCCTGGCCGGAACCGGTGACCAGGGTCAACGCGGCGGCGGGAATGCCGGCCTGATGCGCCAGCTGGGTGATGCGATAGGCACTGAGCGAGGTCTGCTTGGCCGGCTTCACCACCACCGAGTTGCCGGCTGCCAGCGCCGGCGCCACCTTCCACGCATACATCTGCGCCGGGAAATTCCACGGCAGCACCGCGCCCACCACGCCTATCGGCTCCTTGACGATGAAGCCCAGCGCATCCGGCCCGGTGGGCGCCACCTTGCCGTAGCATTTGTCTATCGCCTCCGCGTACCAGGCAAAGGTGTCCAGCGTGGCCGGCAGATCAGTGTTCAGGCATTCGGTGATGGGCTTGCCGGCGTCGATGCAGTCCAGCGCCGCCAGCTCTTCCACGTGTTCTTGCAATAGCGCCACCCAGCGCTGCATCGCCAGCTTGCGCTCCGCCGGCGGCCGGCGCGACCATTCGCCGGACTCGAAGCAGGCGCGCGCCGCCGCCACCGCGGCGTTGACATCGGCGGCGTCGCCGGCGGCGACATGACCGATCAGGCTGTTGTCCATAGGCGTCCGGTTGTCCAGCCGCTCGCCCCTGCCTTCGTGGCCGGGGATCAACGGGCCGGCCCACAAGCGCCCGGCGCGGGCGTGTTCGAATACGGCTTCCTTGCTTAATGACATTGCAGTCTCCTTTAACGATCGAACGCGGCCAGCGCGTCAAGGAAAGCCTTGGCTTCCGCGCCCGGCAGCGGCAGCAGCGGCAACCGCACATCGCCGGCCTCCACGCCGTGACGGCGCACGCCCAGCTTGGCCTTCTGGTTGTAGCCACCGGATTCCATCGCCTGGATAGCCGGATACATCGCCGCCATCAGCGTGCGCACCCGCGCCCAATCCTCGGCCTTGGCGGCGTTCAGCATCGCCACCTGCTCGCCGGGGAAGACATTGGCCGCGCCGCTGATCCAGCTGCGCACGCCCCAGAACAGGAAATCCGCCGCCTGGTCATCGCAACCGCAGATCACTTCGAAATCGGGCAAGCGCGCCTGGATCAGCGCCAGCGCGCGGCTGAAATCGCCGCTGCTTTCCTTGATGCCGACGATATTGGGCTCGCGGCTCAGCTCCGCCACGCTGGCGATGTCTATGGACACGCCGGCGCGCGCCGGGAAGTTGTAGAGGATGATGGGCAGCGCGCTGGCGGCGGCCACCGCCTTGAAATGGGCAACGATGCCGGCCTGATCCGGCAAGCTGTAGGCCGGCGGCGCCAGCATCAGCGCCTCGTAGCCCAGCTCCGCCGCCTGGCGCGCGCGCGCTATCGCGCCGCTGGTGGACAGATCGTTGGCGCCGGCGATCAGCCGCAGCCGCCCCTTGCCCGCCTTGGCCACGCACTCCAGCACTTGGCGGCGCTCGTCCTCGCTCAAGGCGTAATACTCGCCGGTGGTGCCGCAGGCGACCACGCCGGCGACGCCTTGTTCGATGAAACGCTCGACCAGCTGCCGCAGCGCCGCCAGGTCCAGATGGCCGTCGCGGTCGAACGGCGTGACGATGGGAACCAGAATGCCTTGTTGTTGCATAGCGTTTTTCCTTTACGCGGTGGGAATCCAGTGAAACGCAATGGCCGCCGGCCTCAAGCCGGGGCCGTTGCGGCGTCGGTACGAGTGCGCCAGATCGCGATATTGGCGTAGCCGTAGAACACGCTGATGGCGATCACCAGCAGGTGGTACCAGAGAAAAGGCAGATACTGCAGCGTGGACACGCCCAGCGTCGCCGCCATGAACACGCCGCCGTCGCTCCACGGCACCATGGGCGCGGTCACCGTGCCGCCGGCCTCGACATTGCGCGACAGCACCCGGCGCTCTATGCCCTGCAAGTCGTAATTGCGCTCGGTGATGGTGCTGGCGGTGATCAGCGACACATAGGCGGCGCCGCCGAAGAAGTTGCCGAAGAAACCGCCCAGAATCGTCGAAACGGTCAAGCGGCCCGGATTATTGGCCCAGCGCAGAAAATTGGCGCTGATCACTTCCAGGATGCCGGCGCGCTCCATCAGGCCGCCCAGGCCCAGCGCGAACAGGATCAGCGCGATCACGCTGAGCATGGACTCGATGCCGCCGCGATTGAGCAAGGTGTTGAGAAACTCGACGTCGGACGTGGTGCGGTTGCCGAAATAAGCGGTACGCACCGCGTCCAGCACGGGCATGTCCTGCGCCCACCAGGCGCAGACCACGCCCATCACCGGGATGGACGGCAGCCGCATCGTCAGCATCGCGATCACCGCCACCGCCGGCAGCAGCAGCCAGCCATTGATGGTGAAGTGCGAGGCCAGCGCCTGCATCGCCTGATCCGCGCGACTGGTGTCCAGACCGGCGTCGACATAGAAAAAACCGACGCCGAGGAACAGCAGCGCGGTCAGCACCGCCGCCGGCACGCTGACCCACATCATCGAACGGATATGGTCGATCAGGTCCACCTTGCACAAGGAGGCGGTCATCACCGTGGTGTCGGACAGCGGCGACATCTTGTCGCCGACGTAGGCGCCGGAAATCACCGCGCCGGCCACCAGCGGCAAAGGCATGCCGAAGCTGTAGCCTATGCCCATCATCGCGATGCCCGCCGTGCCGGCGGTGCCAAAGGAGGTACCGGTGGCCAGCGAGGTCAGCATGCAGATGATGAAGGCCGCGCCCAGGAAGATCTGCGGACTCATGATGGCCAGGCCGTAGTAGATGATGGCCGGCACCACGCCGCCGGCGATCCAGGTGCCGATCAAGGCGCCCACAGTGATCAACACCAGCACCGCCACCATGCCGTTGTAAATGCCCTGGATCAGGCCTTGCTGCATCGCGTCGTAACTATGGCCCAGCCAGTTGCCCAGGCCTATCACCAGGAACCAGCTGCTGAACAGCGCCAACTGGATGGGCAGGTCCAGCACATTCAGGAACAAGCACATGATGGCGATGAAGCCGGCCATTACCGCGACGACCTGGATTGCGCTCGGCAACCGTGGCGATCTTGCTTGCATGATGCTTCTCCTCTGCTTTAGTTATGCCGCGCGCGGAATCGAGTCCGCGGGCGGAAACGGCCCACGCGACCATCAGCCGGTGCATGGCCTGGCGCGCGAGACCAGACGAAAACGCGGCCATCGCCTTGGATTGGGAATCGCCCTAAGAACCTGTTTACGATCTGCTGCGCGTCGGCGATACGGCGTTGAAAACGCTCTCAGAATGCTCATGTACCCCCTGTACATTCCGCTGCCTCAACCGTTTTCGCCTTGTCTCGCCCACGTTCTAAAAACGCGCCAGCCGGTAGGGCCGCAGATCCAGGCCGCTGGGACGCTGCAGCAGCATGTCGCACAGCAGCGCGCCGGTGGTGGCGGCCAGCGTCAGGCCCAGATGACCATGGCCGAACGCGAAATACAGGCCCTGGCGATCCGGCGCCGGGCCTATCACCGGCACGGTGTCCGGCAACGACGGCCGGTTGCCCATCCACAGCGTCATGCCTTCGGTGGAAAAATCGCCGACGATGCGCCGCGCCTTGTCCAGCAGGATTTCGGCGCGCCGCCAATCCGGCGCCGCGTCGCGGTGCGCCAACTCCACGGTGCCGGCCAGGCGCAGGCCGCCGTCGGCCAGCGGCAGGATCACGAAGCTTTCGCTGGCGCACTGGATGAAATGGCGCAAAGCCACGCCGGCCTTGGGCAGATTGACGTGATAGCCGCGCTCGCTTTCCAGCGGCACCCGGTAGCGGCACTGCCGGGTGAAGCGATCGCTCCAGATGCCGGCGGTGACGATCACGTTTCCCGCCGCCAGCGTGCGGCCATCGGCGCAGACCACGCCGTCCACCTTGCCGCCGCGCTCGCTCAAGGCGGTCGCTTCCACTCGCTCGAAAGCGCCACCCGCGACGAGGAAGGCGTCGAACAGGCCGCGGCTGAACAGATAGGGATCATCGACATGGGACCAGGCCGCCACCTTGACCGCGCGCTCCCAGCCGTCCTGCAACATCGGCTCGCAGGCCTGCGCCGCCGACCGGTCCAGCGTCTGCCAGGCCACGCCGTGCTCGGCCTTGCGCCGCCACGCCGGCAAGGCCTGTTCCAGTTCGGCCGCGTCGCGATACAAGGTCAGCGCGCCGTGCCGCCGCCACATGCCATCCAAACCGGCCTGCGCCACCAGCGGCGCGTAATCGGCCGCGGCGCGGTTCAGCAGCGCCGCCAGCGCGCGGGTCAAGGCCGCCACTTGCGCCGGCCGGCTGGCCAGCGCGAAACGCGCCAGCCACGGCGCCAGCGAGGGCAGATAGCGCCAGCGCACCGCCAGCGGCCCCAGCGGGTCCAGCAGCCAGCCGGGCAGACGCCGCCACACGCCGGGCTCAGCCAGTGGAATCACATCGCTGACCGCCAGCGCGCCGGCGTTGCCGTAGCTGGTTTCCCGCGCCGGCTCGCCGCGGTCCAGCAGCAGCACCTCCAGGCCGGCTTGCCGCAGCTGCAGCGCCGTGGCGATGCCCACCACGCCGGCGCCGACGACAATGACTCGCTCGCTCATCTCAGGCCACCTCGAAGCCGTGGACGTAAGGATCGGCATCGTCCAGCAGGATGCGGTTGTAGCCGGTGAAGCGCGCCCAGCCCTGCACCGAGGGCACGATGGCCGGGTAGTCGCCGACCCGGGTTTCCTCGAGCACGCGGCCGATGAACTGGCTGCCGATGATGCTCTCGTGGACGAAATCCTCGCCGATGGCGAGCAGGCCGCGCGCGTGCCGCTGCGCCAGTCGCGCCGAGGTGCCGGTGCCGCAGGGCGAGCGATCCAGCGCCGATTCACCGTACAACACCGCGTTGGCGGCGCTGGAGCCGATGTTCTTGGGCGCGCCGGTCCACAGACAATGGCGCACGCCGCGGATATTGGGGTCCAGCGGGTGGACGATGTCGTAATGCCGGTTCAGGTATTCGCGCAGTTCGCGCCCCATCGCCACCAGTTGCGCCGGCGAAAAGTCGGCCATGTCGCGATAGCCCGGCTGCGTCTCGACGATGGGATAGAAATTGCCGCCATAGGCGATGTCCAACCGCAAGCGCCCCAGCACCGACACCTCGGCCTCCACATCGCGCAGATAGAGAAAGGACGGCACATTGGTCAGCGTCACCGCGGCGACCTTGTCGCCGTCCATCCGGTAGCGCGCCGCCACCTTGCCCGCCGGCGTGTCCAGATTCAGCACACCGGGCGTGGCCGGCGTCACCAGGCCATGCTCCAGCGCCATGGTGACCACGCCTATGGTTCCGTGGCCGCACATCGGCAGGCAGCCGCTGGTTTCGATGTACAGCACCGCGATATCGCAATCCTCTCGTGTCGACGGATACAGAAAAGCGCCGGACATCTGCGCATGGCCGCGCGGCTCGAACATCAGGCCGGTGCGTATCCAGTCATAGCGGCGCATGAAGTCCAGCCGCCGCTCCGCCTGCGTCTCCCCTTCCAGCTGCGGGCCGCCGTTCACCACCAGCCGCACCGGATTGCCGCAGGTATGGCCATCGAGACATTCAAATTCATGTACCGCCATCTTCGTGCTCCTCGCTTGGGATGGCCTCACTGTAACCGCGCTTATTTTTGAATACAATTTCCACATCCAGCCAGATGGGATCTTGCCTACAAAATTTCTTTCATTTACATGGAAATCAATATTTTTATCATTAAAATCAATAAATTAATTTATGTTGCGTTTTATACACCTTGCATCGCAGCATAAAAACAGACTGTTCATACCATTTTTATGGATACATAATTCTCAAAAATTGAATACAAAATTGCCGATGCGGCCCATGCCAGCCATTGCCGGCCCAGGGCGCGCCTGTGATAATTCGCCGGTTCAAACCGCCGACACCGCCATGACTCAAGCCAACACGCCGCGCCAGACCCTGACCTCCGCCACCACCGACGCATTGCGCCAGCGCATCCTGATGGGCGAATGGCCGGCCGGCACCCAGTTGCGGCAAGAAGCATTGTCCAAGGAGCTTGGCGTCAGCCGGGTGCCGCTGCGCGAAGCGCTGCGACAATTGGAAGCGGAGGGATTGGTGGCCATCACCGAGCGGCGCGGCGCGGTGATCGCCCAGCTATCGCTGCCGGAAGTGCTGGAATTGCTGCGCGTCAGAGTGCTGCTGGAATGCGATATGCTGCTGGAGGCGGTGCCGCGGCAGACCCAGGCGGATCTGGACGCCGCCGGCGCCTTCCTCGCCCAGTTCGAGGATGCGCTGCATAGGCGCGATGTCGGCACCTGGGGGATTCTGAATTGTCGTTTCCACCTGGCGCTGTACCAGGCGGCCAATCGACCGCAAACGCTGGCGCTGATCGAGCAACTGCACAACCGCACCGATCGCTATACCCGGATGCAGATCCTGCTGACCAATTTCAGCGACCGCGCCCATCGCGAGCACAGCGAGATGCTGGAATTATGCCGCCGCAAGGACGCGGTCAGCGCCGCTGCCTTTCTGCGACAGCACATCCTCAACGCCGAAGAGGCGCTGGAAGCCTGGCATCAGACACACCAAGGGGAAAGCGGCCGCGGCGTGGCGGCCAGACAGGCCTGAGCCCACATCCTGGGCACATTGCATGACCATGCCCTGTCACGCCTATCGATCGCTGATGGCCGCCACCGATTCGACGACTCACTTCTCATCCCATCCAGTTTACCGACCGTGAGCCCACCTTGATCGGCAAGGTTTGCCATACCTAGATAGTCAATATGAATACTTTTCTTATATTCAAAATAGCTCTATTGACATTACAATTTTGATCGTTTGATTATTATCAAATAATGCACAGTTTTGAAAATGCTATAGGCATCAAAATAACAGAAAAACATATTCCCCAGACAAAGCGATATTGATTCCCTTAGGCTTACCGCTTTGTTTAACAAACAAAAATCATACTCCCACACCACCCCACACAGTCCTGCCCACCCCAATCTGTATACATCTGATCACACCAAACTGTACATTGCCTGTATCCATACAATGCGATAACAATGCTCACGACAATTAAAAAGCGATTCATCATAATTAGGCTATGAATTTCAGCGCATAGCCCGATTGTCAGACGATTGCCTGACAACATGAAATCGCCCGCCGCCGGAAGCAACTGTCGGACCTGCGTTCCATCCGGCACCTCTTATCGTGTCAGCTGAAACAAAATGAGCCATTGTGATGCCACATTTAGACAGAAAATATGACATTCAAGAACTGAATGATAATCAGATCGCCATAAACATTAATGGCGACACCGTAGCCGCCGCCCAGGGCGAGACCGTGCTCAGCGTGCTCAACGCCATCGGCCTGCGCCGCGTTGCCCGCAACGACAATCAGCAAACCATGGCCTCCTACTGCGGCATGGGCGTTTGCCATTGCTGCCTGGTGCGCATCGACGGCCGCTACAAGCGCCGCGCCTGCCAGACCGTGGTGCAGCCTGGCATGCGGGTGGAAACCGGAGCCAATCGTATCGAGCAGGAGGGCTTGCAATGAGCTTGCGCCCCGTCATCGTCGGCGGCGGGCCGGCCGGCATGGCCGCCGCCATCGAACTGGTCAAGCACGGCCTGCCTTGCACCCTGCTGGATGAAGCCTCCCGCCTTGGCGGCGTGGTATACCGCGGCCCCTTGCGCCAGGGCGTGACCCTGGACTATCTGGGCGAGCGCTATCGCGACGCGATGCACGCCCTGCACGCGGAATTCGCCGAGGTCGCCCATGCGGTGGACGTCAAGCTGAACAGCCGCGTCGTCGGCGGCGAGGCCGGCCAATGGCTGTACGCGCTGAACGCGGAAGAAAAGGTGGAGAAGATAGACTTCGAGCACTTGCTGCTATCCGCCGGCTGCCACGAGCGCAGCGTGCCCTTCCCCGGCTGGACTCTGCCAGGCGTGATCATGCTGGGCGGCCTGCAACTACAGATCAAGAGCGGCGTGGTCAAGCCGCTGGGCCGCACCACCATTGTCGGCACCGGCCCGCTGCTGCCGCTGGTCGCCTGTCAATTGCACCGCGCCGGCGCCGCCGTGCAAGGGGTCTACGAAGCCTGCTCCTTCAGCCGCATGGCCAAGGAAACCCTGGCCATGCTCAATAAGCCGCAGCTATTCCTGGACGGCCTGAGCATGCTGGCCTACCTGAAACTGCACGGCATCCCGCTGCATTACGGCTGGGGCGTGGTGGAAGCCTGCGGCCAGCAGGAATTGCAGCAAGTCACCGTCGCGCCTTACGACGACAACTGGACGCCGGATCTGAACCAGGCCGTCAACCTGGCCACGGAAACCCTGGCGGTCGGCTATGGCTTCATCCCGCGCACCCAGCTGACCCAGCAAATGGGCCTGCGCCACGCTTACGACTCCGACGGCTTCCTCAAGCCGGAAATCAACGACTGGCAGCAAAGCAGCGAAAGCCACATCCACCTGGCCGGCGACATCGGCGGCCTGCGCGGCGGCGAAGCCGCCATGCTCAGCGGCCGCATCGCCGCCCAGTCCATCCTCAAGCAACGCGGCGCGATCAGCGCCGAGCTGGCCGAAAAGAACCGCCAGCGCTACCTGACCGAACTGAAAGCGATACTGCGCTTCCGCGTCGGCATCGACAGCTTCACCCAACGCGGCAGCGGCCAGCTGTCGCTGCCGCGCGAAGACACCGTGATCTGCCGCTGCGAAAACGCGCTGCGCAAGGACATAGACACCGCGCTGGAACAGGGGGTGCAGGATTTGATCAGCCTGAAGATGCGCACCCGCGTCAGCATGGGCGATTGCCAGGGCAAGATGTGCGTCGGCTATTGCAGCGATCGGCTGCGCGAACATACCGGCAAGGCCGATGTGGGCTGGATCCGTCCGCGCTTCCCGCTGGACCCCTTGCCGTTCTCCGCCTTCCAAACCGAAACCGAAGAGGCCTGACCATGAGCAGACAATACGATATCGTGATTGCCGGCGGCGGCGTGATCGGCGCCTCTTGCGCCTACCAGCTATCCAAGCGCAAGGACTTGAAAATAGCGCTGATCGACGCCAAGCGCCCCGGCAACGCCTCGCGCGCGTCCGCCGGCGGCCTGTGGGCGATAGGCGAATCGGTTGGCCTGGGCTGCGGCGTGATCTTCTTCCGCATGACCTCGGCCAAGAACAAGCGCGAGGCGGCCGGCGCCGCCATCGCCGTGGACGCCAGCACCCCGCACATCCTGCCGGAATCCTTCTTCAATTTCGCGCTGGCTTCCAATGCGCTGTATCCGGCCCTGCATCAGGAATTGATCGAAAACCACGGCATGGATTTCAAGTTCGAGGAAACCGGGCTCAAATTCGTGATTTACGATGAAGAAGATCAGCTCTACGCCGAACACATCGCCGCGCAGATCCCCCATCTGTCCGACCAGGTGCGCTGGGTGGACCAGGCTCAGCTGCGTGCAAACGAGCCCTATATCAGCCATGAAGCCACCGGCGCGCTGGAATTCCTGTGCGACCACCAGGTCAGCCCCTTCCGCCTGACCGACGCCTACACCGAGGCGGCGCGCCAGAACGGCGTCGACGTGTTCTTCAACACCAATGTCACCGGCGTGCTCAAGCAAGGCTCGCGCGTCACCGGCGTGCGCACGCTGGAAGCCGGCGAATTCCATTGCCACACCCTGATCAACGCCGCCGGCTCCTGGGCCGCCGAGTTGAGCCAATGGGCGACCGGCGTCGATATTCCGGTCAAACCGGTCAAGGGCCAGATCGTGCTGTCGGAAAAGATGCCCAAGCTGCTGCGCGGCTGCATCACCACCAGCGATTGCTATATCGCGCAGAAGGACAACGGTGAAATCCTGATCGGCAGCACCACCGAGGACAAGGGCTTCGACGTCAGCAACACCTATCCGGAAATCGCCGGCCTGGTCAAGGGCGCGATCCGCTGCCTGCCGGAGATGAAGAACATCAATATCAAGCGCTGCTGGGCCGGCTTGCGCCCCGGTTCGCCGGACGAGCTACCCATCCTGGGGCCGATGCAGGGCGTGGATGGCTATCTGAACGCCTGCGGCCATTTCCGCACCGGCATTCTGACATCGGCCATCACCGGGGTGATGCTGGACGCGCTGGTGCGTGGCGAAACGCCGCCGCTGGACGTGAGCCCTTTCCTGGCCGACCGTTTTCACGCCGCACCCGTCAAACCGGCCGCGGCCGAGCTGATGCCGGCCTAAGAGCCAGTCAAAGACAAACCAGTTCCCAGATGTTCCTCTGTTACAGGCCGGCTAGTCCGGCCTGCTTTTTTTGTCCAGCCGAGTCCACCCTCTTACTGGCCAACGCCGCGACGTTCATACACCGCCTGCGCCAAGGTACCCAGGTCGACATACTCCAGCTCGCCGCCCACCGGCATGCCCCGCGCGATGCGCGTCACCTTCAGGCCGCGCTCCTTCAGCAGTTCGGCGATCATGTGCGCGGTGACCTCGCCCTCGGCGGTGAAATTGGTGGCGATGATCACCTCCTCCACCCCCTGGTCCTGGACCCGCACCAAGAGCTTGTCCAGATTGATGTCGCTCGGGCCGACATTATCCAGCGGCGAGATGCGGCCCATCAGCACGAAATACAGGCCGTCGAAGCACTTGGCCTGTTCCAGCGTCAGCAGATCCGCCGGCATCTCCACCACGCACAGCAAATCCTGCCGGCGCTCCTCGTCGGCGCAGATCGGGCACAGCGGCGTTTCGCTGAAGGTGTTGCAGCGCTCGCAGTGGGTCAATTGGGTCAGCGCACGGTCCAGCGCGCGCGCCAGCTTGTCCGCGCCCTTCTTGTCGCGTTGCAGCAGATGGAAGGCCATGCGTTGCGCGGTCTTGGGGCCGACGCCGGGCAGCACTTTCAGCGCGGAGATCAGGTGGTCTAGGGCGGGAGGATTCTTCATCGCGTTCACAATCGGGAAAAACGGCGGCGCAGGCGCGCATGCCGCCAGGCAAAGACCAAGTGGAAAATAGCGTAATGCAGCCGCAGCAGCAGCGGCGCGCGCGGTGCGAAGCCGACACGGTCCACCACTTCGCAACCGCCGGCCACCGCGCGCACCCGCCGCCGGTGCAGCCAGCGCCGCTGGGTCAGCATGGTCGAACGCTCGTCGAAGGCGCCCGGCTCCAGCCGCGTCAGCTCCAGCTCGTCATACTCCACCGGCAGCAGGCCGAACAACAGGATCCAGCAACGCCCTATGCGCGCCGGCGGCGCCAGCCCGGCGGGCAGCACATTGCCAGGCAAGCGCATGCGGAGCCAGGGGCGCAGCTCGGCATTGATGCCGACGGCGCTGGTGGCGTGCGCCCACACCTGGTCCGCATCGGCGCGCAGCCGGCTACGCACGGTGAAATGAGCGAATCGGCGCATCGCGGCCTCCATCGGACAACGCAAAAATGGCCCGGCGCGCGCCGAGCCATCCGGATAGCGAAGCCGCTGCGATCAGAACGGCAGCTTCATGCCGGCCGGCAGGTTCAAGCCGGCGGAAAAACCGGACATCTTCTCCTGAGTGGTGGCTTCCACCTTGCGCACCGCGTCGTTGAGCGCGGCGGCGATCAGGTCTTCCAGCATTTCCTTGTCTTCCTTGGCGTCTTCCAGCAGGCTGTCGTCCAGGCTGACGCGCTTGACATCGTGCGCGCAAGTCATCACCACCTTGACCATGCCGGCGCCGGACTGGCCTTCCACTTCCACCTTGGCCAGCTCTTCCTGCGCCTTTTTCATATTGTCCTGCATTTGCTGGGCCTGCTTCATCAGGCCGGCGATACCACCTTTGCCAAACATAATCGTTTCACTCCTTAACGGGTTGAATGGTTTCGATGAGCAGCGTCGCGTCGAATTCACGCACCATTTGCTGCACCACCGGATCGTTTTTCATATTCTCGCGGGCGATGTCCAACTGCTCCTGCCGATGGCGGGCGTCCTTCATCGCCGGCGTTTCCAGGCCCAGTTCCTCCACCGTCACCGTCAATTCCACCGGCCGGCCGAAACGCTCGCGCAAGGCGAGCTTGAGCTTGTCCTGGTAATCGCGGCTGGTCATGTGGCGGAAGCTTTCCGGCACCGCCAGCGCCAGGCCGTGCTGGCTCCAATCCTTCAATACCGCATTATGGGCCAGCATGCGCGCCGCGCCCAACTTGACGCCCAACTCGGTCACCAGCGCCTGCCAGTCGCCGTCGAACTCATAATCGACCGCTTCCTCCGGCGGCGCCTGCAGATAGGACGGCATCTCCTCGTCCGCCGCCGTGCCCTGGCCCCAGGGCACATCCTCCGGGCCGACATCGCCGGCCTTGTCCTCGTCTTCCTCGCTGGCCACTGGCGCCGCGGGCCGCGGCGGCGGGCTTGCCGGCG
>NZ_JAJOHW010000087.1 GCF_021129195.1 Chromobacterium aquaticum
GCGTTTTCCACCAGCGGCTGCAGCAGCAAGGGCGGCAGCGGCCAGTCCATCAATTCCGGCGCCGCGGTCACCGCCACCTGCAAGCGCGCGCCCATGCGCATGCCGGCGATGTCGAGCAAGGCGCCCACCAGTTCCAGCTCCTGCGCCAGGGTGCCGGCGCCATGGCGGGTGCGCGCCAGGCTGGCGCGCAGATAGGTGTTCAAATACCCCAGCATCCGTTCCGCGCGCGGCGGGTCCAGCGCAATCAGGCTTTGCACATTGGCCAGGGTGTTGAACAGGAAATGCGGCTCTATCTGCGCCTGCAGCAGCGCCAATTGGGCCGCGGTTTCCGCTTGGCGGCTTTCTGCCTCGCGCCGGCGCGTGGTTTCCAACTCCATCGCCAGTTCACGGGAACGGAAATGGCTGGTGGACAGCAACATGGCAAAGATCGCGACCAGCAGGGCCGGCCCCAGCACGCGCCAGACATTGCCGGTCAGCGGCGCCTGCGGCGCCAGCACGTCGACGGCGCCGAACCAGGCCGCCAGCTTGAAGCCCAGCGGCACGCTCAGCGCCGCCACCAGCAGATACCACGCCAGGTGACGCCGGCCGTCGCGCAGGCTCAGCAAGGTGCAGCCCAACCAACAGCCATAGCCTATGCACATCGAAATCAGCAGATTGTCGGCCAGGCTGCCCTTGCCGCCCAGCCAGTAGAAAAACAGGCCGATCGCCGCATTGCACGCCGTGCTGTAGCCCAGCCAATGCCATGCCGACAGCCCCGCTCTCCGCTCACCCATCCTGCTGTCGCCTCAGTAAAAGTAATTGAACACCAGCTGCCAGACCTGGCGTGCCGGGCTGGCGCCGTAATGACTGTCCGGCGCGCCGTCGAAACGCTGCCATTGCAAGGCCAGGTCCACCGGCCCCAGATGATAGCGCGCTTCGGCCCAGTTCATGCCGCTATGGTCCACCAGGTCGAAGCTGCGCATCGCGGTCAGGTCCAGATCATCCACCAGCGCGTCCTGCCAATGCGCGCGCAGCAGCGCGGCGCGCCGGGTCAACAGGCCGCCCCCGCCGGCCGCGCCGCGATACGCGCCGTAAGCCAACGGGTTCGCGCGCAGCGCGCGCCAGTCGTCGCGATCCGGCGCCGCGCCGTCATGCTGCCCTTCCAGCGTCAGGCTCAGCTTGTTGGCGCCGGTCCAGGTCAGGCCGGCGGCCAGCCGGTTGCGCCAGCCCTGGTCCGCCAGCCCCAGGCTTTGCCGCCAGGCGGACTGCTGCCGGCCGCCGGCCCATTCCAGGTAGGCGACGGTGGCATCGCTGAGCACCCGCGACAGATTGAAGCCCAGTTGCGGCGAGCGGCCCTGCTCTTGCAGCAGCAGCCATTGCGGGTTGAGGTTTTCAGCGAAACGATAGCTGCCGACCAGCAATAGCCGCTGCCTGGGGTTGCTGGCGCCCCAGTCCAGGCTGGCGCCGTCCGGGTCCGGCCCATTGCCCAGCTTGGGCGACCAGATCGCGGTCAGCGAGCCGCGATCCCAAAGTTTCTGCCCGCGCAGCATCGCGTTGCCCAGGCGGTTTTGGCGCAAGCTGTCCGGATCGGCCGACACCACCGAGCGCACGGTGCCGGCGCCGAGGAAATCGGTGGGGTTGTAGCCGGTGGCCACGCCGTAGCGGGTATTGACGCGACCGAAATCCAACATCATGTCAGCGCCGAACTCGCGGCTCAGATACGCTTCCTTCAGGGTGTTGACGCCGTGGTTCCGCTGCGGCGCGCTGGCGAAGCGCCAATCCAGGCGATTGGCCAGCGTGCCGCGCCAGACCGGGCTCAGCCGGCCATCCCAGCGCAGATCGAAGGACAGGCGCTGGCTGTCGGCGCCGCCCTGCGGCGACAGCGCGGCGGCTTCCAGCAGCAGTTTCAGATCGCGCGGCTTTTCTTCCTCCATCCGGGTCGCATCGGCCAGCTTCAGCGCTTCCTCGTCCGGCGGCAGGTCCGCGCCGTGAGCGGCGGCGCCGCACAGCGCCAGCGCGATCAACAAGCGACGCATTGCTCACTCCGCCCGGAAGCGCGGCAGGTAGTCGCGCTGCAGCCAGGCTTCCGGCACCTCGCGCCAGGCGAACTGGCTATTGCGCAACACCGTGATCCAGCGCGGGTTGAGGCCGTCTATGATCACGGTCTCGGTGGGCCGCTCGCGTCCCAGCACCGGCTGGTAGGCGCGGTAATACGCGGTCTTCAGCAGGCTGCCGCTCTCGGCGTAGAACTGCGCCTTGCGGCTGCGGTAGCCGTCGCGATCCACCCACAGGTCGATCGCGTGGTAGGTGACGCCGGCGTTGCGCGCGGTGAGCCGCAGCTTGTAACTGCGCCGCGGCTGGCGGTCGCCGTCCAGAATGTCTTCCTCGCCGGCCAGCGTCGCCTGGTAATCCAGCGCCAGGTTGACGGTGACCACGTCGCCATTGGCGGCCTGCCCCAGCAGCCGCTGCTGCGGCGAAATCGGCACGCTGGCCTTGCTGGACGGATCAAAGAACCACAGATCGTTGCCGCTCTTGAGCATCAGCTTGCCGGCGTCGCGGCTGGGGCTGATGAAGCGCAGCAGGCTGCGGAACTGGCCGCTTTTCTGGTCGGCGCGCGAATACACCGCCAGCGAGCTGGCCTCGTTCTGCTTGCCGTCCTTGTAGCTGACCAGCGACACCACCAGCCCGAAGGAGCGCTCCGGATTGCGCACCGCGTCGCTATTGGCCAGGATGGTCTGGGCGTCGGGCGCCGCCAGCGCCGACGCCGACAGCCAAACCGCCCCCAGGCAAGCCCATGCCCATCCCCTCATCGTCCTTCTCCCTTGCTTTCCGTCGGCCTCAAGCATGACGCAGGGCCTCCACGATATTGGCCGCCGCCGCGCGCCGCGCCGGCCACCACGACGACAGCAGCGCCATCGCCATCAAGCCGCCGGCGGTCACCGCCATCATCCGCCACTCGCCCCAGACCCGCACCAGGATGGGGCTGGGATCGACCTGTCCCGGCGGCAGCCAGGTCAGGCCGGCGTGATTGATCAGCCAGGCCAGCAGCAATGCCAGCGCGATGCCCAGCGCGCCGCCGCCCAGGCCCAGCAGCCAGCCCTCGCACAGGAATAGGCGCTGGATGCCGCGGCGGCGCAGCCCCATCGCCCGCAGGGTGCCGATTTCCACCGTGCGTTCCAGCACCACCATATTCATGGTGTTGCCTATGGTGAACAGCGCGACGCAGGCGATCAGCACCGCCAGGAAGCCGAAAATGGTGCCGAACATGCCGGTGATCTGGCCGTATTGCGGCTGCAGCGTGGCGAAGTCGTGCACCGCCAGCGGCTGGCTGCGCAGCGTGGTGGCGAACAATTGCCGCAGCCGTTCGCTGGCGGCTGGTATCTGCGCGGTATGCCGCAGCTGCAGCACGATGGCGGTCACCATTGGCTCGCCCTGGCCATATACCAGTTGCTGCGCCTGACGCAGGTGCAGGCCGACATACATATCGTCCAGCTCCTTGATGCCCTGGCTCTCCACCTTGGCCACTTGCAGCCGCGCCACATTGGGCGCGCCGGCGGCGGTGGCGGCCAGCAGTTCTATCCTATCGTCACGGCCGTTGGCCGGCGGCGCCTCCGCGGCCAAGGCGGCCAGATCGGCCGGCAGATCCTGACCACCGGTCGCCGCCGGCGGCGGCGCGCAGTCCTTGAGCCGGAACGCCGCGCACAATTGCAGCACCCGCGCCACCCCGGTGCCGATCACCGCCGCGTTAGGCGCGCTGCCGGTCAACGCCACCGGCTTGCGCTTGTCGTTGAAGCCGTAGTCGTCCCAGCGCCGCAGCCGATTCTGCGCGTCCACCTCGCTGCCGCGCGCCACCACCGTGCGCGAGGCGCCGGCGGAATAATGGCCGGCGATGCCCCCCAGGCTCAGCGTGGGCGTGACCACGGTCAGCATCGGCCGCAGCACCGGGTCGCTCTCGATCAGCTTCATCACCGCGCGGTAATCGCGGATGCCGTAAGCGGCCGGGTTGCCGCTGCCGTACAGGAAGTAATCGCGATGCTGGACTTGCAGATGGCCGCCGGCGCGCACCATGCCGGTTTGCAGCCCGTATTGCACGGTGCGGTTGTAGCCGCCGAACAGCAGCACCGCCACCAGGCCGATGATCATGGTGAACAGGGTGGCCAGCGTGCGGCGACGGTTGCGCAACAGATTGCGCCAGGCCAGCTTCAAGGTGTTCATGCCAGCGCCTCCTCAAGCTTGAGCGCGCCGACCCGGCCATCGCGGACCAGGTAGCGGTCGTCCGCCGCCGCGATCACCTGCGGATCATGCGAGGAAAACACCACCGCCACCTGGCGCTCGCGCTGCAACTGCCGCAGCAAGGCCAGGATGGACGCGCCGGTGTGGCTGTCCAGATTGGCGGTGGGTTCGTCGGCCAGCACCAAGGCCGGTTCGTGCACCAGCGCGCGCGCAATCGCCACCCGCTGGCGCTGGCCGCCAGACAGCTGGCCGGGCCGGTGCGCCGCCTTGTCGGCCAATCCCACCGCCGCCAGCATTTCCAGCGCGCGACCGCGCCGCTGCCGCGCCGGCAGGCCTTGCAGCTGCAGCGGGTATTCCACGTTTTCGAACGCCGACAGCACCGGCATCAGGTTGAAGTTCTGAAAGATGAAGCCGATATGGCGCGCGCGGAAATCGCTGAGCGCGTCATCGCTCAAGCGCCCCAGGTCCTGGCCCGCCACCGCGATCTCGCCGGCATCGGCGCGGTCTATGCCGCCGATCAGATTCAGCAGCGTGGTCTTGCCGCTGCCGGACTGGCCGGACAACACGGTAAAACGCGCCGTGGCGATCTTGAGGCTGACCTCGGCCAACGCCGGTACCTGCACCTGCTCCATACGATAGCTTTTCGACACCCCGCTCATTTCCACCGCCCACATGCTGGCCTCCATCGCGAAAACACAATGGCATGAATATGCATGAAATCGGAATGAAAAGCTCTGCCTTGCGACAAAACGCCGATTTCGGGCGCCAGTTGCGCCACGGCGGCGCCAAGCCTTGCGCATCGACACCGGTTTTCCATGGGAGTAGCATGGTTTTACCCCTCGCAAAGGAGCTTGCATGACACAAGACAAAACCCCGCCCCAAGCCCCCCTGCCCGCGGAAGCCGGCGCCGATGTCCAGCCGCCGGCCGTCAAACCGCCGCCGCGCCGCGCCACGACTCATCGCCGCAATAATGTGGAGCGCGCGCGCCAGGAATCGGTGCAGGCGATAGAAACCATCAGCCAGCAGCCGGTGGCGCTGCAAGTGGCCGCCGCGCCGCAGGGCAGCGCAGAGGACAGCACCAGCGCGGAGCTGCCGGCCAGCTATCCTTACCGCAGCCGGCTGCGCCGCCCGGAATACGAGCAGCAAAAGCAGGCGTTGCAGATCGAGTTGCTGAAGGTGCAGAACTGGGTCAAGGAGAGCGGCCAGAAGATCGTGATCCTGTTCGAAGGCCGCGACGCCGCCGGCAAGGGTGGCACCATCAAGCGCTATATGGAACATCTGAACCCGCGCGGCGCGCGCGTGGTGGCGCTGGAAAAACCGTCGGACCGCGAACGCGGCCAGTGGTATTTCCAACGCTATATCGAGCACCTGCCCACCGCCGGCGAGATCGTGTTCTTCGACCGCTCCTGGTACAACCGCGCCGGCGTGGAACGGGTGATGGGCTTCTGCCATCCGCACGAATACCTGGAATTCATGCGCCAGACGCCGCAGCTGGAACGCATGCTGGTCAACAGCGGCATCCGCCTGTTCAAGTTCTGGTTCTCGGTCAGCCGCGAAGAACAGCTGCGCCGCTTCATCTCGCGCCGCGACGATCCGCTCAAGCACTGGAAGCTGTCGCCCATAGACATTCAGTCATTGGACAAGTGGAACGACTACACCGCGGCCAAGGAGGCGATGTTCTTCCACACTCATACCGGAGACGCGCCGTGGACGGTGGTGAAGTCGGACGACAAGAAGCGCGCGCGCCTCAACTGCATCCGCTACTTCCTGTCGCGGCTGGATTATCCAGGCAAGGACGCGCGCGTCGCGCACGCGGCGGACCCGCTGCTGGTGGGCGAGCCGCACAGCATGGACGCCGAGGACAGCGACGCGCTGCTGCGGATTTGAAGCGGGCCGGCCGTGGAGCCGCGAACAGCTGGCGCTTAGGCCGGCGAGCTACATGGATTTTGTCGCTTCCACTCCCGCCGCGCGTCACAGGCGGCGCGCAAAGGCGTGGACGACAGGCTGGTGGCGGCGAAATGCCCCACCTGGCGGGACACCTTGGACAAGGCGGAGCCGGACATACTGCCGATCTGCCAGGCATGCTGCAAGGGCCGCAGCGAAGGCGCATCGTCGCTGGCCGCTTCCAGCCTGGCCTGCAGATCGCGGTTCACTTCCACCAGCCAGCGCTCGGTCAGCAGCATCCAGTCGCGCTGGGTGTCGGCCTGCGCCTGGACCAGGTTGGCCCCCACCAGCAGGCTGTCGTCCACTCGGCGTTCCATATCGCGCTGCGACAGCGGATAGGCCGGAGAGAACGCCGACCACCAAGTGACACAGGCGTCGTGCTGGGCTTCCAGCAAACGCCGCTGCCCGCGCTCTACCGCATCGCGATAATTCTCCATCGCGCCAATCAACCAACTCTGGGTCATTGCCACACCTCGCCACCCACAAACAGATGTTGTAAAAACCGGCTGCGCGGCCTTGCCCCCGCGACGACGTCCAAGTGCCGCCCCAACAAGTTCTTAGGCTGACGGCAGGCGCCACACCTGCAGCAACTCCCGCAGCAGGGTTTCCAGCACCAGATCGCCCACCCGGTCCGCCGGGTAGACGAATTGCAACTCAGCCAATTTGCGCACATCCGGCAACACTGTCAACCTGCCGGCGTCCTGCCAGGCCAGCGCGTCCTCTTCCCGCGCCAGCGCCACCCCCACCCCGGAGGCTACCAGCTCAAGGATTGCGTCAAGATGATCGCACTCCGCTACCTTCTTAGGCGAAATGTTGAGTTCTCGCCACAACTCGGCGGTAATTTTGGACAGGCTGGAGAACTGCGAGATGCCCACCCAAGGCAATTTGCCCAGTTCCTTCGGCGCGCCGCCCTGCAGGCGCAGCTCCCAGCCCGCCGGCATCACAATGCGAAATGGCAGTTCCGTCAATTTGATGGTGGCGACGTTGACATAGGGGTTCTTGCCCAGATAGAAGCCGGCATCCAGCTCCTTCTTGCGCACCAGGTTCAGCACATCCACGGTGACGCCGTGGCGCAGCTGTATGTCCAGCAAGGGATAGCGTTCCACCAGGCCGGCCACCCAGGGCCCGATTTTCAAGGTGTCCGGCGTCAGGGTGACGCCTATCCGCGCCTTGCCGGACAACTGCCCTTTCAACTGCCGCGCATGATTGATGATGTCGCGCGCCGCGCTCAGAATGGAATGGGCTTGCGGCAGCAGTTCCTGGCCGGAGCGGGTCAAGGACACCCCGCCGGCGCTGCGTTCGAACAGCTGCATGCCCACTTCTTCTTCCAAGGCCTTGATCTGCGCGGTCACCGCCGGCTGCGACAAATGCAGCAGCTCGGCGGCCTGAGTCAGATGCCCTTGCTGGGCAACGGTGACAAAGGTGCGCAACTGATAGATTTCCATGTTCTCCCCTGACGTGGATGCGCGGTGGCGAACCCGCCGGCATGCCGCTCCGACCCCCGCAAGCAGATCCCGGCGCCTGGGCGCGGATGGGGGATGAATGAGTGCGAAGGGACCAACAAGATGGAGAGCGGCGGCCGGGGCAAGGCTAGCCCCGATATTTATTTGTGTTGGCCATTTTCTGCGCAGGGCCGGCCAAATAACAAGCGCTTTCTGCCACTACATTATCGGAAGCCGCCATGGATGACGGCAAGGCAAGGCCTGGTTCAATACCCTGAAACTGTTCAAAAATAGAATATTAACTCTGGAATCAGAGGCAAAAATTTTGCCATAAGCAATTGATTTTTATTGATTTTTGCATTGCATCATTGGTGACACGAATTTTGCGCATCAGAAAAAGCGATTAGATTCGCCGCGCCCACCTCCCTTATGTTTTCAACAGCGACATCCCAAGTCGCGACCACAAAGGAGGATGCAATGAACGAGGACGTGCTCAAGAAGGTACAGTCCAACCCCAAGTTTCAGGAACTGGTTCACAAGAAAACCAGCCTGGGTTGGCAGCTCACCATAGCCATGCTGGTCATCTACTACGGCTTCATCCTGGTGCTGGCATTTTCGCCGGCCACGCTGGGCCACCCGATCAGCGCCGGCGCCACCATGACCGTGGGCATTCCCATCGGCGTGCTGATCATCCTTTCGGCCTTCGTGCTCACCGGCATCTACGTCCGTCGCGCCAATACCGAATTTGATCTGCTCAATCAGCAAATCGTCGAGGAGTCCAAGCAATGAAGCAACGCCTCATCAAGCTGGCCTGCGCCGCCGGCGCCGGCTTGCCCTCCTTGGCCATGGCGGCCGGGGCCATCGAGGGCGATGTCAAGCAGCAACCCACCAACTGGCACGCCATCATCATGTTCCTGCTGTTCGTGGCGTTCACGCTGGGCGTCACTTACTGGGCGGCGCGCCGCACCAAGTCCGCCAGTGATTTCTACGCCGCAGGCGGCGGCATTACCGGATTCCAGAACGGCCTGGCCATCGCCGGCGACTATATGTCGGCCGCGTCCTTCCTCGGCATTTCCGCGATGGTGTTCGAAAAAGGCTATGACGGCCTGATCTACTCGATGGGCTTCCTGGTCGGCTGGCCGGTGATCCTGTTCCTGGTGGCGGAACGCCTGCGCAACCTGGGCAAGTACACCTTCGCCGATGTCGCCTCCTACCGGCTGCAGCAGACGCCGGTGCGCAGCTTCGCCGCCACCTCCACCCTGGTGGTGGTCGCCATCTACCTGATTGCGCAAATGGTGGGCGCCGGCAAGCTGATCCAGCTCTTGTTCGGCATGAGCTACTCTTCCGCGGTGCTGATGGTGGGCGTGCTGATGGTGTGCTATGTGCTGTTCGGCGGCATGCTGGCCACCACCTGGGTGCAGATCATCAAGGCGGTGCTGCTGCTGTCCGGCGCCACTTTCATGGCCATCATGGTGCTGGCCACCGTGGGCTTCAGCCCGGAAATGATGTTTGAAAAAGCGGTGGCCGCGCATAGCAAGGGCATCGCCATCATGGCGCCGGGCAAGGCCGACCCCATAGATTCAATCTCGCTGGGCCTGGCGCTGATGTTCGGCACCGCCGGCCTGCCGCACATCCTGATGCGCTTCTTCACCGTGTCCGACGCCAAGGAAGCCCGTAAATCGGTGTTCTTCGCCACCGGCTTCATCGGCTACTTCTACATCCTCACCTTCATCATCGGCTTCGGCGCCATCATGCTGGTGCTGAACCAGCCGGGAATGATGGAAACCGTGGTCAAGAACGGCAAGTCCGTCACCCAGCTGATCGGCGGCAACAATATGGCGGCGGTGCATCTGGCCGAAGCCGTCGGCGGCGATATGTTCCTGGGCTTCATCTCCGCGGTGGCCTTCGCCACCATCCTCGCGGTGGTGGCCGGCCTGGCGCTGTCCGGCGCGTCGGCGGTGTCGCACGACCTCTACGCCAGCGTGATCAAGAAAGGCAAGGCCAACGAGGCCGACGAGATCCGCGTGTCCAAGATCACCACCGTGGTGCTGGGCGTGGTCGCCATCGTGCTGGGCCTGGTGTTCGAGAAGCAGAACATCGCCTTCATGGTGGGCCTGGCCTTCTCCATCGCCGCCTCGGCCAACTTCCCGGTGCTGTTCCTGTCCATGTTCTGGAAAGGGCTGACCACGCGCGGCGCGGTGATCGGCGGCTTCATCGGCCTGTTGTCGGCGGTGGTGCTGATCGTGCTGGGGCCGACGGTATGGGTGGAAGTGCTCAAGCACGAGCACGCGCTGTTCCCGTACAAGAACCCGGCCATCTTCTCGATGACCCTGGCCTTCGTTTCCACCTGGCTGTTCTCGGTGCTGGACAACTCGCGCCAGGCTGGCGAGGAGAAAGCCAAGTTCGAAGCCCAGTTCGTGCGCTCGATGACCGGCATCGGCGCGTCCGGGGCCTCCAAGCATTGACAATGACATAAAGCCGGGTCGAGGATGTCGGCCCGGCCTATAAACCACCACGCCGCTCCGGCAGCATCGAGAGCGGCCGCATCACAACAAAGCTAATCCAGGAGAAGTTTATGTCCACGCTAGAATCCGTCCTCAAGGAAACCCGCAGCTTTCCGCCTTCCGACGATTTCCGCCAAAAGGCGGCGATCTCCGGCATCGAGGCGTACCACACGCTGTGCGAGCAGGCGGACGCCGATTACCTGTCGTTCTGGGGCGATCTGGCGCGCGATCAGATCTCCTGGAAAAAACCGTTCACCCGCGTGCTGGACGATAGCCAGGCGCCGTTCTTCAAGTGGTTCGACGACGGCGTGCTCAATGTGTCCTACAACTGCCTGGACCGCCACCTGGCGGTCAACGCCAACCGCATCGCGCTGATTTTCGAAGCCGACGACGGCGCGGTCACCCGCGTCACCTACGCCGAGTTGCACCGCCGCGTCTGCCAGTTCGCCAACGGCCTGAAGAGCCTGGGCGTGGCCAAGGGCGACCGCGTGGTGATTTACATGCCGATGGTGATCGAGGCCATCGTCGCGATGCAGGCTTGCGCCCGCATCGGCGCCATCCACTCCGTTGTGTTCGGCGGCTTCTCCGCCGGCGCGGTGCGCGACCGCGTTCAGGATGCCGGCGCCAAACTGGTAATCACCGCCAACGAAGGCCTGCGCGGCGGCAAGAGCGTGCCGCTGAAGGCCACGGTGGATGAAGCGCTGGCGATGGACGGCTGCGACAGCGTCAAACACGTGATCGCCTATCAGCGCACCCAGAACCAGGTGGCCTGGAGCGAGGGCCGCGACATCTGGTGGCATCAATTGACCGACGGCCAGCCGGAACAGTGCGAACCGGAATGGATGAATGCGGAAGACCCGCTGTTCATCCTCTACACCTCCGGTTCCACCGGCAAGCCCAAGGGCATCCAGCACAGCAGCGCCGGCTATCTGCTGGGCGCCGCCAACAGCTTCCGCTGGGTATTCGACTACAAGCCCAACGACGTGTTCTGGTGCACCGCCGACGTGGGCTGGATCACCGGCCACAGCTATATTTGCTACGGCCCGCTGGCCAACGGCGCCACCCAGGTCATCTTCGAAGGCGTGCCCACCTATCCGGACGCCTCGCGTTTCTGGCGCATGATTGAGCAACACAAGGTCAGCATTTTCTATACCGCGCCCACCGCCATCCGCTCGCTGATCAAGCTGGGCGCGGACCTGCCCAAGCAGCACGATCTGTCCAGCCTGCGCCTGCTCGGCACCGTCGGCGAGCCGATCAATCCCGAAGCCTGGATCTGGTACCACGAAACCGTGGGCGGCGGCCGCTGCCCGATTGTCGACACCTGGTGGCAGACCGAAACCGGCTCCATCCAGATTTCGCCGCTGCCGGGCGCGGTGGCCACCAAGCCCGGTTCGTGCACGCTGCCGCTGCCGGGCATCATGGCCGATATCGTCGATGAGTCCGGCGCCCAGGTTGACCCGGGCCGCGGCGGCTTCCTGGTGATCAAGAAGCCCTTCCCCAGCTTGGTGCGCACCATCTGGAACGATCCGGAACGCTTCAAGAAAACCTATTTCCCGGAAGAGTTCAACGGTCAGTACTACCTGGCCGGCGATTCCGCCAACCGCGACGAGAACGGTTATTTCTGGATCATGGGCCGTATCGACGACGTGCTCAACGTGTCCGGCCATCGTCTGGGCACCATGGAGATAGAGTCCGCGCTGGTGGCCAACCCGCTGGTGGCGGAAGCCGCCGTGGTCGGCAAGCCGCACGAGGTCAAGGGCGAGGCGGTGGTGGCCTTCGTGGTGCTCAAGGGCGCGCGCCCGCAGGGCGAGGAAGCCAAGAAAGTGGCGGCCGAGCTGAAAAACTGGGTGGCGCACGAAATTGGCAAGATCGCTCAGCCGGACGACATCCGCTTTGGCGAGAACCTGCCCAAGACCCGTTCCGGCAAGATCATGCGCCGCCTGCTGCGCTCCATCGCCAAGGGCGAGGAAATCACCCAGGACGTGTCCACGCTGGAAAACCCGCAAATCCTGCAACAGCTGCAACAGCCGCTGTAAACGCCGGACTCGCCGGATTCTCCGCGCCGGAGCCGCCATGCGGCTCCGGCTTTTTCATGCCTCGCGCGCCGCTCTGGCCTTGCCGGCAACAGCGCGCTACTCCAGCCGGAAACGCGCGATCATCTTGTCCTGCTCGACCACGTCGGCGGCGGTATCGTTGCAATGCTGCAGCTGTGTCTGCGCCGCGTCGTTGACGCGCTGGCCGATGTGCTGGATGCTGCCGGCGCTGTCGTTGATTTCCCGCGTCATTCGGCTTTGGCGGTTCACCGCGTCGGCGATATCGCTGTTCTTGGCGTTGATGTCGGAAATCACATCCTGGATGCGCGTCAGCATCTCGCTGATCTGCTCCGCGTCCTTCACCGTGCTGCTGGCGCAATCGCGGCTTTCGTCCATCTTGCCCCTGGCCTCGCCCACACCGCGCTGCAGCTGCTCTATCATGCTGCGGATTTCCTGAGTCGCCTCCTGGGTTTGCGAAGCCAGCTTGCGGACTTCGTCCGCCACCACCGCGAAGCCGCGCCCCATTTCCCCCGCCCGCGCCGCCTCGATCGCGGCGTTCAGCGCCAGCAGATTGGTCTGCTCGGCCACGCCGGTGATCACCCTGACGATGGATTCAATGTTCTTGCTGAACTCGGCCAGCTCGTTCATGGACAGGGAAGTCTGCTCCAGGGTGTCGGCCAAGCGCCGTATCGCCTGGCTGGACTGAGTCACCAGCACCATCCTGCTGCCGGTCTCCTCATGCGCCTGCCGCGCGGCCTCGGCCACCGCGCCGGCATTCGATGTCATCTCGCCGGACGCCTCCGCCATCTGGCCAATGGAGGCCACCAATTGCTCCAGCTCCCTTTGCAGACGGCTGGCCTCGCCGCTGCTCTGCTGCGCTTCCGCGGCGCTCTGCTCCGCGCCATCGTGGACGCGCGTGGAAATCTGGCGGATATCGCCGATCAAGCGCTGCAGATAAGCGATGAAACGGTTCAACTCCTTGGCCACTTCGCCGAATTCGTCGCGGGAGCTTTCGTCTATGCGCCGCGTCAGGTCGCCGTTGCCGCTGTTGAGTTCGGCCAGCGAATGCTTGAGCTGCTGCAAGGGACGGCGCAGGATCTGCTGCATCAGGGTGCTGAGAATGACCATGCTCAACACCACGCCGATCACCGCGCCCCAGAAACCGCGCCAGCCTATCTGCCGCGCCTCGGCCATCACCTTGTCCTCGTCCAGCACCACGCCCACCAGCCACTTGGCCGGCTGCAGGTGCGACAGCGGATGGAAGGCCACCATCAGGCGCTGGCCGTTGACTTCCACTTCCTGTACTTTGCCGTCCAGGGCTGGCGCGTTGCCGCCAAACAGTTCGGCTACGCTCTTGCCGTTCAGCTTGGCATCCGGATGGCTGATGATCTTGCCGTCGGCGGACAGCAGGAAGGCGTAACCCGCGCCATTGAAGGTGGCGGTGTTCAACGCGTCCGAAACCGATTTCAGGCTGAGATCGCCGCCGAAAGCGCCCTTGAACGCGCCCTTGTCGGTCAGCTTGGCCACCACCGAGATCAAAATCTCCCCGGACGCCGCGTCGGGATAGGGATCGGTCAGGCCGACGCCGGAGGCCGCCTTGGCCACCGGATACCATGGCCGCTTGCGGGCATCCCAGGTAGGCGGCGGGTTCCACGATGGGTCATTGGAGATTTTCTTGCCGTCGCTATCCAGGCCGCCGAACACCAGCTTGAACTCATTCTTCAGCATCGGCCGCTGAAACACTTCCTGGATGCGCTCGCCGCTGAAGCCGGCGTCTATGGTTTCCGCCATCAGTTGGATCTGCGCCAGCTTGCCGTTCAGCCAATTGGCGATCTGCTCGGCCAGCACCTGGCTGGCCTGGGTCACTTCCTGCTCTTTGCCGGCGCGTATGCTGTTCGCAACGCTCAGGTATTGCAGCCAGGACAGGGTGGATAGGGTCAAGGCCAGCACCAGCGCGGAGATCAGGCCGGCTTTGTGAGCGATTTTCATGGCGGGCGCTCCGGGAAAGTGAGTATTTTCACCATAGCGCACCTGTGCACACCTCCAAGCCATCCTGTTTATTTTTTTGCAAAAGCGGCTTGCCGCGCCCAGGAGCGGCGAAAACCGAGCCCAAGCTGGACGGGTAAACCGTCGTTACGGCAAGGAGCGGCCGCGCCGGGAGTTGAAGCTTGGCGCCCTAGCGTCGATAATTAGCGGTTTTTGAAGCGGAATCCGACAGCATGCCCGTGATCACTCTCGTCGAAAGGATAGACGCCCTCCTGCCCCAGACCCAGTGCGGACAGTGCAGCCATAGCGGTTGCCGTCCGTATGCGGAGGCGCTGGCGGACGGACGCGATCCGATCAATCGCTGCCCGCCGGGCGGCGACGCCGGCATCCGGGCGCTGGCGGAACTGCTGGGCCGCGACGTCATTCCCTTCGCCGCCGACGGCCCGCAGCCCAAGCCGCGCGCGCTGGCCGTGATACGCGAAGACAGCTGCATAGGCTGTACCCTGTGCATCCAGGCCTGTCCGGTGGACGCCA